>JBDRTC010000616.1:0-3553 GCA_043824335.1 Planctomycetota bacterium
TGACCACCACCGTGTCCGTGTGGCTGCCCAGATCATCGTCCGTCACCGTAAAATCAAACGTGTAGACGCCGTTGTCGTTCGGAGTGAAGCTGAAGTCCTGGGCCGTGCCGTCCGGAATCGTCTGCCCGTTGCTCGCGCTGATCAGGTGCCACAGGAACGTGTGCGTGTCGGCGCTGCCCGGATCGCTGAAGCTGCCCGGCAAGCTGACCAGGTCGCCCTCGTCGACGGTCTGGTCGGGACCGGCGTCGACCGTCGGATCCACGTTGGCGACGGTCACCGCAAGTGTGTCGGAGCCGACTCCGCCGTCATTGTCGGTGACGGTGAGGGTCACCGTGTACGAGCCGTTGTCGGCGTACCTGTGGTTGGTGGTCAGTGAGCCGGAATCCCAATTGCCATCGCCGAAATCCCACACAATCGTATGGGTATCAAGCGTTCCGGGATCGGTGAACGAGCCGACGAAGCTGACCAGGTCGCCCTCGTTGGCCGTCTGGTCCGGACCGGCGGCGACGATGGGAGCCACGTTGATGACGGTAACCGTGAGCGTATCGGTACCCACGCCGAGGTCATTGTCCGTGATCGTGAGGGTCACGATGTAGACGCCGTTGTCGACGTAGGTGTGGTCGGGGGGGGTGAGGGACCCGATGGCGGTGCTGCCGTCGCCGAAGTCCCACTGGATCGTATGCGTGTCGGCACTGCCGGGATCGAAGAACGAGCCGGAGAAGCTCACCGAGTCGCCCTCGTTGATCGTCTCGTCCGGACCGGCGTTGACGGTGGGAGCCACGTTGTCGACCGTTACGGTGAGCGTGTCGGTGCCCACGCCGAAGTCATCGTCGGTGACCGTGAGCGTCACGATATAGACGCCGTTGTCGACGTAGGTGTGGTCGGGCGTGAGGGACCCGGTGGCCGTGCCGCCGTCGCCAAAGGCCCAGTCGTAGGTGTGCGTATCGGCACTGCCGGGATCGGCAAACGAGCCGGAAAAGCTCACCAGGTCGCCTTCGTCGACCGTCTGGTCGGCGCCCGCGTCGGCCGTCGGATCCACGTTGTCGACGATCACCGCGGCCGTGGCGATGTCGGTGGCCCCGTCGTTGTCGGTCACTCTCAGGCCGACGGTGAAGGTCCCGTTGTCGGGCGCGTTGAATATGGGTATGGGATTGACGCCGGTGGCGTCCACGTCGAACGTCACGCCGTCGTAGTCGAAGTCCCATTCATAGAGGACGATGGTGCCGTCGGGATCGTAAGACCCGGAGCCGTCGAGCGGGATGTCGCTTCCCTCATTGCCGGAGTAGGGTCCGTTGGCATCGGCCACCGGTGGTATGGCGAGTTGCACCTGGTAGTCTTCGACTTCGCCGTCGGCAGCCGCGCCGTCAAACGAGAGCCCTCCCGCCGTGCTGATCCGGAACCGGGTGAAGGAAGGTCCCGGTGTCAACGTGGCCGGCATCGTGAATTGCGGGGTGTTGACACTGCCAGCGATCAGCAGTTGGCTTGCAAAGATCTGTTCGCTGGCGTCCCACTGGCCGTCCTGGTTAAAGTCGACCCAGGCATCGAGCAGGCCGCCGAACGTCGAGCCGGTCATGTCGATGGGAATCGTCGTCAACTCGTCGGCGATCAACACGGCGGGCAAAACGACGCCGTCCTCGTCGCTGCCGTTGAGATCGTCGCCGGTGGCCGTGGCATCCGGCTGCCCGTCCGGCTCCGCGTCGACGCCGGCGCCCATGAACGGGCTGTCGGGCGCCAGAAAGTGGCTGGCGCCGCCCTGGGTCGACAGGGTCGGATACCACGGCACGCCCTCGCCGTCATCGATGGGCGCATCGCCGTAGTCCTCGAGATACCTGACCAGCCGGACCTGGTAGTCTTCAACCTCCCCGTCAATGGCATAGCCGGTCGCGCCAAGCCCTGTCTCGCTGGAGAAGCGGAACCGGGCGAACGTCGATCGCACCAACTCGCCGGGGAGCAACGCGTCGGGTACCGTGATCGTCCGCGGGTTGTCTCCCGCCGTCAGTAGTTGTTCATCGCTGAAGATCTGTTCGCCCGGGTCGGACCAATTGCCGTTGCCGTTGTAATCGATCCAGGCGCTGAGGTATCCGGGGGCGGACGCGGTGATCGTGAGGTTGGCCTGATTTCCGTTCCAGAGCGACGAATCGAGACGCACGCCGTCGTCGAACAAATCGCCGGTGGCGGTGGCGTTGTGCGGCGAGTAGTTTTCCTGGCTCACGCCGCTGCCCAGGAAGTAGGGCGTATTGACCATATGACGAGCGCCGTCATTCTGGAACCGCGAGGGATACGTGTTCCAGGGCGTGTCCGGGGCGTCGCCGTAGTCCCAGCCGGCCAGCGTGATTTTGAAGACGGTCAACCCGCTGAACGGATCGGGGAAGCCGGTCGGAAGGAGTAAGTTACCGGCGAGGTCCTGGATGGCATCCTCCAGGAGAATCGTGTAGGTAGCCCCTTGCGGCCAGAAACCGACCGTCGAGATCAGCGAAATCCTGTTCTGGCCCTGGTCGTAGCGGAACAGGTAGTCGGCGTCCTCGACCAGTGCCGGCGGATTGCCCGTGGCCAGGAATTGGGCATAGTCGAAGGTCGACTCGTCCAAATCCCTCCATACGTGGACGCGCGAGCCGAGCACCGAGAGGTCGTCGACTCCTATTCCATAGTCCGAAAGCTGGATGACGAGCTCGGCCATCCGCTCGTCGAGCACGCGTACCTCGTTCAGGTCGTCATCGTCGTCGATCAGCCCCTGATCCATGGGCACGATGACCATCGCGGTCGGCTGCCTGGCGTCGGCCCGTTCGATGGCGCCGAGGTCGTAGAAGACTTCGTTCCCCACGCCCGAGGGCGGCTGGCCCGCATCATCCACGCGCGGCTGCCCGAACAGGTCCCGCTTGGGCGAGAACGCGTCGGAATTCGGGATCTCGAGCGGGTTTTTCACCGACACGAAGGCCGGGAGGTCGGGCAGGCTGCCCAGCGATCGGTCGATTGCCTCGGCCCCGTCGTCCAGATAGAAGTTGCCTCTCGACGGATCGACGAAGAGCGGATTACTGCCTGGCAGATCCGTGATGGCGTTGCTCCCCGGCGTGCCGGGATTGGTGTTGTGGAACATCGTTCGGCCAATGACTGTGTCCGTGTTGGATACGCCGTCCGACTCGAGCGAAATGCCCGTGACCGTATTGGCCACAATGTTGTTGAGGACGATGGGAGCCGCATTGTCCTGTACACGGATGCCGGTACCGGTCCGAGTCGCACCGCCGTACACGGTGTTGTTGATGATCTTGCCGACGGGGACCGCGGCCGCCGGCACGTTGCCGGCCGCGTTGTTCTCGCCGGCAAAGTAGATGCCCGTCGTGCCGAACCCGGCAACGACGTTGTTCTGGATGACCACACCCGGGGCAAAACGCTTGATGTTCTGCGTATCGAAGTTGATCGGCGAACCTGGGGTCGGGCTGTCCGAATTCGCGCCGCTGTCCTCGATGCCGCCTCCGCTGGTCCGCCGCTCCCTCGTCCCGGCCTGGATCTGAATGCCCACGCCGCTCACGTCGCGCACGAAGTTGTTCTCGATGAG
>JBDRTC010000617.1:0-3824 GCA_043824335.1 Planctomycetota bacterium
CGCAGGCGCCGCATCATCTTCAACGACGACGGCGACGACGTCTGGCATCCCGACGCCTCGACCCCCGAGGGCTTTATCAGCGTCCGCCTCAAGCACATGCTCAACACGCAGGCCGACACGCTCTTCTACTGCACGACCCAGTCCTTCAATTACTTCACGCACAACACGAAGGTGGGCGAAGTCTTTCTCAACAGGGACGGCCCTTTTGCGAACAACAACATGCCGGCGCTCGTCGACCAAGGGACCGACCCGCTCGAGCTGGCCGTCGAGTTCGCCCACGCCAACGGCATCGAGGCCGTCTGGACCCTGCGAGTGAACGACATCCACGACGCCTTCACGCCCCCGCTCTGGCCGAAGTGGAAGACGGACCACCCCGACGCCCTCCTGGGTAAACGCGAGGACTGGGGCGCCAACCCGCCCGGGTCGCAGGCGCGCTGGTGGGCGGGCGTGGACTTTAACCGCGAGGACGTCCGCGCGCGAACGGTCGAACTGATCGAAGAGGTCGCCCGAAACTACGACGTCGACGGCATCGACCTCGATTGGCTCAGGCACCCCATCCATTTCCCCGAAACCATTCGCGGGGAGGCGGCGACACGGCAGTCCATCGAGCTCGTCACCGCCCTGGTGCGTGACATCCGCGCCATGATTGCCCGTGTCGAAAAAGAACGAGGGAAGACCATTCTTCTGGCCACGCGCGTGCCGCTCACGATCGCGCAAGGCCGCTACATCGGCACCGACGTTGCGAGGTGGCTGAAGGAGGGCCTTGTCGACTTCGTCACGATCGGCGGCGGGTACGTCCCCTTCTCCATGCCTACGGCCGAAGTCGCCGCGATCTGCCGCAAACACGAAGTGCCCGTCTACCCTTGCGTGAGTGCGTCGGGCATGACGCGCCGCGCCCCCTTTGGCAAAGGGCAGCTTTACGGCATCGAAGGCTGGCGGGCCACGGCCGCCAACGCCTTCGCCCAAGGTGCCGACGGCATCAGCCTCTTCAACCTGTTCCCCTCACCGGGGAACGACGCCCACAACGAGCTGGTGCGCCGGGCCTTCTCCGAGCTGGGCGACCCGGCCACGCTCGCCGGCAAGGACAAGCTCTTCGTGCTCGATAACGAAGCCCACATGACCACCCACGGCTACGTCAACCACGTCGTCCCCTACGCCCAATGCTTGCCCAAGCCGTTGGATCCTGGCAGCCCCACTGTGGTGACGGTCCCCGTGTCGGACGTGCCCCCGGCCGAGAAAGGGGCCGTCCGGCTGCACATACAACTGGAGCGAGAGTCCGACGTCGCCGTCGAGCTCAACGGGCGCCCGATCGACCTCGAGCGCTCTGCCGATCTGGAAGAACGCTTCGGGATGGCATGGCTCACCGGTCCCGTGCCGCAAGAGGTCTTAACAAGCGGCGGCAGTCAGGTGGCCGTCCAACTGCCGGACGGCGCCGCCACAAACCGGCTCACGGGCGTCGAAGTGCTCGTGAAGTATTCCGGGACGCAATAGGACCCTGCGACAACACAACTCTTTGGTGCCACGGGCCGGGTCTCGTTGTCGCCGGCGAACGTCCAAGGTAACCCGGCGGCGGCCAAGTGACTTCGATTCCAGATTCCGCCCGATCCGCCGCTCGGGTTCACCGCCTTGTTCGTCGCCTTTTCCGTTATGTCGTGGATGCGCCTCCGGACCGTTGCGAGAGTTCGCGGGAATGCGCATCGACGATCGCTTGACGCAAATCATTCGATTTAACTTGGAACTTGTCGAAGTCGCGAATGTTGTCCTGTTGCAAGTGCAGTTGCCCTTCGCCGACATTGCCACGATGTTGCCCTTTTGAGTAGTGCGGATTGTTCTCGACTTCGTGCGATGATTGAACCCAGTATTTAATTGTGTCGCGCCAGACAGCCACCCAAACAAAAACATCGCAGCAGCCGGGCTTGATTTGCTGGAAGTTCATCCAAAACGGCTTCTTTGAATCAGACGCCAACGCCTTGACGTAAAGCGGCGCACTCACGTCGGCATCAACAGCACGAGAAGCTTTCACCTCGATCTTGATTTCGCCCAACGAAAAATCGTATTGGCCTGAGTAATCAGGATCACGTTTCTTGGATGGCTTCTGGAGATCTGGCACCAGCTCCTTCAAATGACCCTGAGCCCATGATTCACCGAACGTTCGCGGCGCGCTTATCTCGAAGATGTACAAAAACATGTTGCGCGCCAAGTACTCGTCACGCAATTCATGGTAGGCAGCCAAGCTCAAGACATCCGCTGCGAGCAGATGCGAGATGATATATTCGTATTCATTGAACGGGTATACGGAGACTAGATTGTCCAGACGCGCTCGGATTGCATCCGCATCCGGAACTTGTGCCAGGAGCTGTTCCAGTTGTTCTTGAAGATGTTCCACGAAATGCCACCGTTGCTACGGATTAGAATAGGAGCTTCTGAGGGACCGCCGGCGCATCTCCGGTGAATGTGTCGCTCGATGAATCCGAGAATGATGGAATCTCAACCTCAAAGGGATGTCCGTTTTGCCATCCTTCACGCCCGCTCGTACGGTAACGCTCCAGACGACGGATACAGATTTCAGCGCATATTGGATCGATGTCCGTCGTGATGCAGCGGCGACCGAGTTTCTCGGCCGCGATGAGCGTGGCACCAGAGTGTGCAAAGAAATCGATCACGACATCATCGGGTTCCGAGCTTGCAGCGATAATTCGTTCGATGCACTTGAGCGGCTTTTGAGCGTAGCACCCAGACACATTCTCGTCCATGCGGTAAAACACCTGCTGGATGTCGACCCAGACGTTTCCAGCCCGGATGTTGTCTGACTTGCTTCGTTCGAGGTTCTCGGTCTTTCGCCCGTTAACTTCCTTGTAATAACCCCGCAGGATCTTGGGGATGTCCGTGTACTCGGCGTCGATGTTGAATACAGGAGTGCCTTTGGTGTAGTAGAGCAACTCCTGACGAACCGCCATCCAGTTCTTTTGGGTTCCGTAACCGCGTTGATTGCGCATGGTGATGAAACTGCGAGCCTTGTACGGTTCATCTCGCATCATCACCATGAAATCGGGCAGCGGCTGAAAACCGTCATTCTGGTCAGCGCCCAGCCATACGTAGAGAGACGCATCTGACGCGGTCACCTCAGTGGTGTTGCGAATCCATTTCCGGCACCATTCGGTGAATTCGCCAATCGATCGGAGATCAAAGGCCACGAGGTTGTACGGAGGATCGTGAATTGCAAGCGTTGGTTTGGTGTCGGCGACGAGTTCACGCACCTGTTCACGATCAGCCGCGTCGCTGCAACCAATTCGGTGTCTGCCGTCGGGATCGTCCCATATATCTCCCGGTTGCAGGCAGCAAAACGGCAGCAGGCGTTCGCGTATCTCCGGATTGTTGTCCAACCGTGGAAGCGGATTGTTCTTCATCGAGTTCGTCCTTGTGGTCTGCTAATTCGCATCGTACTCCGCTGTGGGCGGTTTCGGTAGCGGTCGGCCAGCCCGCTGTGCTAACGCAGACTGTGGCGACGAACAATGATTATACAGTCTGCATAAGAACATTATGGACGCCAAATCTTGCTGCATAAAATCACCCCCCAGGTAAGCGGGGGCAGGCGCAACTCCTTTCTTGCCTCATCGTTCCGGTTTTTGTCTCAATCCTCCTCGGGGTCTTATACACACCGTATAAAACCCCGGCTTGGAATCACAACAGTGCCGCCGGGTGCCCCTGCTTCGTAGCGTCCAGAGGGGTGTGCCACTGCTTGGAACAAGCAGCGCTTTGCTTCACTGGTCGCTGCCATGGCCCCTTTATCCCACGAAATCCCCCCGAAGGCAAGCGCCGCCTCG
>JBDRTC010000618.1:0-4952 GCA_043824335.1 Planctomycetota bacterium
TTGGCTTGAGGCCGGGTTTCTGTGGTTTCAGAACGCGACCCACAAGTCTTTCCAAACGATTCAGAAACGCCGAACTGCCCAGCGGCCGACCGGTGCGCGCGTGGTCTCGCAGATCGCGAAGTTGTTCCTCCGGCAGCGCACTTCTCAAGAAGGCTTTCCAGTCGCCGACCATCGCTGAAGTATTCCCTGGAAAAGCACCATCGACGACGCGCGAAACAAACGACTCGCAAGCAGGCCGCGGAGGACCTCGCCGGCGAATTCCGTCTACTCCTCCTGCGCCCGAACCACCGTAACTGCCCGTTGCGTGAAGGTTCCCGGCTCGTCGCCCGATTGGGTTACCGAGAGTTTCGCTTCGAGGAAGTCGAACTTGCGGACGATCTTTGCCGCGCTGGGAAGCAGGGCGAGGGCCTCTTGAACGGGTTTCAGCTTCTCGGGATCGGCTTGAGCGCCCGCCATGCCGAGGATCGCCGGGGCCATGAATCCGACGCGATTCAAGAAATCGGCAATCCCGCGCGTGCTTTCCGCCAGGTTGCGGTAGCCGATGGAACGAACCGGCCCCTCGACTTCGAGCTTGAACTGCTTGAACGCCTCCGTGTCGGCGATCGTCTCGCCCTCGCCGGCCCTGGTGGCGAGCACCTTCTTCACCGCCTGGGCGTTGGAGCCGAGGATCATCCAGCCGTCGCGAAAACCGATCAGCGGCCGGACTCCGAACGGGGCCAGCGCAAGGACCGAGAGTTCCTCAAACCCCTCCAACTCCTCGGATTCGATTAGCTTGATCTGCTGCGCCTTGAAGGCCGGGACCTCCTGGAGACCCTCGACGAGCCGGTCTAACAGCTCGCGGACGCGTTCCGGGTTGCGGCAGCGTAGGGCGGTCACGCTGCCCGGCTTGCCCCCGGCCGACGGATCGCCCGCGGCAACCGAGACCGAGACGAACTCCCCGCTGAACGCCTGCAGGATGTCTTCGTCGAGGTTAACGCCCAACTCCGCCTGGATCTCGTTGAACTTCTCCAGCAGCGGCTGGGCCTCGGGGACGCGCTCTTCGAGGACCTCGACGATTCGCACGTAGAGGGGATGCAGATTGACTCCCGTAGTGAGCGAATACGAAATCGCATCGGCCGGAACCCACGTCTGCCAATCCTCGAAGGGCTCTCCGCTGCCGAGCACCTTGGCCAGCAGCTTTTCCTCCGCGCCCGGCACGAGCGTCCCAAAGGTCGCGCTGCGGTTCAGATTGTCCTCCGTGTACTCCACGGTCACCTGGCAGTCCAGAATGGCCAGCTCATCTAAGAGGAGTTCAACCAATCCGGCGATTCGCTCGATGTTGGGGTTGTCCTGGCCGACCTGGCGTAAAAACGCGCCCATGCCTCGCAACTGGCTGAGCTGGAGCTTTCCGTCGTAAATGATGAGGCTGTCTTCCGGCTCGGGGAGCCGCTTGAGCGTTTCCTGAACGCGGGGGTCGTCGAACTTCGACGTGCCTTCCGCGTCAACCAGCGCCGCCAGGCTCCGCCGGGCAACTTCGTCGGAAGTGGATAAGAGGAGCACTTCGCCCAGTCGGGCCACGGTCGGCCGGATCGGAACCTCTTTGGGAGTCGACAGCGTGGTGATCGTCGCGTCGCCCTCCTCGACCGTCTGGACGGTCAACTTGCCCTCGCTGTACTTCTCCACCAGGCCAAAAAGATTCTTGAACCCCTCTTCGCTCGCCATCGCTTGCTCGGGCGCGAGACGCACCAGGACCAGGTGCTGCCCGGAAGGGGGACGCTTTTCACCCGCGCTGGGGACCTCCATGAACTGGGCATAGACGGCCTCCTCGCAATGGAGCATCGCCTCGAAATCGATCGGCGCCGCCGCTTCGCTGAGCGCGTCGAGGACCGACTGCGCCTTTTCCAGGTCATCCTGCGGAATACGATCCGTGACGATCTTCACCGCCCGCTCGATGATCTGCGTTTCCTGAACCGTGCGCCAAACCTCCTCATAGTATTTCCGCTGGAAATCCCTTTCCGCATTGTGCCTGTGGTAGACGGCCAGGAACGCATCGGCCGGAACCCCCCGCTGGAGCTTCACCGACTGCGACTGCTCGGCCGCAACGGCACAATTCGCACAAAGAAGCAGTGCCACACACAAGCGAACGACGGGCGCTCTCATTTCCATTTCCCCTTGTTTCCCGAAGTGATCCACAGTGATACGTCCCACCCTCTCAGCAAGGGTACTACCAATTCTCGGCCCCTCCCTATCGACATTTCGCGGCAAGCGAGAGAATATTGAGTCGGAAGGGAGGCATCCGAAACAGCTCCATTTGTAGCTGAAGGTCCCTCCGGAATGAATCCCCCCAGTAGAGCGGGCTACAGCAGCGGCGGCTGACGTCGCCACTGTTCAAGATGCATACTTTAGGGTACTTTGGAGGTTTGCGCAGTGCGGTGAATTGGGGGTCGTTGGGGCTGAGGGTTCTTTTTTTGAGGTGTTAGGGCCATGAAGTTTGCGTTTTTGGTGCATCCGCTGAGCGAGGAGACGAGGCAGCTTTTGGATTTCGAGTGGGGCGACATGAGCTCGATCAGTCAGGACCTGATCGGGCTGGCCCAGGAGCTTCACCGGTCGGTTGCGCGCGTGCGGCGGGATGGGACGAGGGGGCCGGGGCGGGTTCGGGTGGTCGATGAGCTGACGGGCGTGGTGTCGGTCTTGGGGTCGAAGTGCGAGGGGCGGCTCTACGAGATCCCTATGGACGCCTACGCGATCCTCGAAGACACCGGCCAAGCCCTTCAGTACATGGAAGAGGCGGTCGAGATGGCCGCCGACTGGGGGGCCAAAATCGTGGGGCTCGGCTCGATGACCGGCATCGTCGGGGGGCAGGGAGCCTACCTGGCCGAGCGGGCGCCCGTGCCCGTCACCACCGGAAACAGCCTCACCGTCTACGCCGCGATCGAGAATCTCCAGGCCGCCTGCGTGGAAGCGGGCGTCGACCTTTCGAGCGAAACGGTGGCCGTGATCGGCATTCCGGGCAGCATTGCCACGGCGGCCGCCCGGCTGTTGGCCTCGCGGGCGAAGTCGCTGGTGCTGGTCGCCCGGCGGCAGTCGACCCGGGCCACTCGGGTGGCCGAGGAGCTGGGGGCCGAGCTATTGCTGGAGATCCCCGAGGCGCTCGCCCGGGCTCGGGTAGTGCTGTCGGCCACCTCGTCGGGCGATTGCATCGATCAGCGGTGGCTGCGTCGGGGGAGCTTGGTGACGGACGTGGCGGTCCCCACCGACGTGATGGGCAGCACGGCCCAACGGGAGGATGCCCTAATCCTCACGGGGGGGTTGTCCCGGGTGCCGGAGACGATGTCGTTGGATTCCCGCTACCTTTGGTTCCACCACGGCATGGTCCCCAGTTGTCTGGCCGAGACGATCGTGCTGGGCCTCGAGGACCGGCCGGAGTGTTTTTCGTTGGGCCGCAATTTGGAGCCGGAGCGGATCGAGGAGATCGGCCGCCTGGCCCATGGGCACGGGTTCTCGTTTTCGCAGTTGTACTCGTTCGGCTCGTCGCTGGCAGACTCGGTTCTGGTGGGGTATCGCAAGGCGATGGCCCGAAATGTCGATAGCTCGGGGAATCATCGAGAGCGATCCAGCGTGGACGCGAAAAAGCAGGGCCCGGCGGCGCGGACGGCCGAGCGGCTCGGGCCGCGCGCGGCCGATTTGTATCACCGGTACGTCAACCCGGTGTTGATGGCCCTGGTGGCCAAGAAAGGCTTCATCAAGACGTTTGTCCGCGGCGAGGGGACCCGGGTTTGGGACACCGGGGGAAAGGAGTATCTCGACTTCGTGGCGGGCTACGGCTCGCTGAACCTGGGGCACAATCATCCGGCGGTGGTCGAGGCGGTCCAGACGGCGATCGCCGCCCGCTCGCCCGGCTTCTCGCCGGCGTCGGTCAATCCGTTTGCCGCGGCGTTGGCCGAGCAGTTGGCCACGATCTCTCCGCCCGGTTTGGAGATCACCTTTTTCGCCAATAGCGGCACCGAGGCGGTGGAAGCGGCCCTAAAACTTGCCCGCAAGGCGACCGGCCGAAGCGGGCTTCTCTATTGCCGCCGCTCCTACCACGGCAAGAGCCTGGGGTCGTTGTCGGTGACCGGCAACCCCGACTATCAGAAGCCGTTCGGGCCGCTTGTGCCCGGCTGTGAAGCGGTGCCGTACGGCGACCTGGAGTCGCTCGCCCGGGCGCTTCGGGACGAGCGGTTTGCGGCGTTCGTGGTGGAGCCGATCCAGGGCGAAGGGGGGATGATCGTTCCTCCGGCCGGTTATCTCCGGGAGGCGCAGGCCCTGTGCCGCAAGGCGGGCACGCTGTTGGTGGTCGACGAGGTGCAGACCGGCCTGGGACGCACCGGGTCGATGTTCGCCGTCGACCGCCTGGGCGTGGAGCCCGACCTGATGACCCTGGCCAAGTCGCTCGGCGGGGGCCTGGTTCCGATCGGGGCGATGCTGGCGCGGCGGGATTTGTGGCTCAAGGCGTACGGCTCGATTGGGTCGTTTACGCTGCACACGAGCACGTTCGGCGGAGGGAGCCTCGCCTGTGCGGCCGGTCTGGCCACGCTCGACGTGTTAAGGCGCGAAGACCTGGCCGCCAACGCCGCCGCCCGGGGCCGGCAACTCCGCGAAGGGCTCGCCGAACTCTCTGCCCGCTGCGGCGTGCTGCGGGAGGTCCGGGGCGAAGGGCTTTTGATCGGGCTGGAGTTCCATCCGCTGTCGCCGACGCTTACTGCCCACATCAAAGACCTGGGCTCCGGCGAGGTCGGCTCGTACCTGGTGCCGAACCTGGAGACGATGCTCAAGACGCTCACCACGATCTACGTGATCAACGCGCTTCAGGAAAAGCACGGCATCTACACCCAGGCGACCCGCTCCAATCCGCTGGTGCTCCGTATCCAACCGCCGCTAACAATCACCGCCGACGAGGTCACCCAATTCCTCGCCGCCATCGAAGACTGCGC
>JBDRTC010000619.1:0-2599 GCA_043824335.1 Planctomycetota bacterium
CGGCGCCGCCCAGGCCTCCGTCGACCGTGTTGCCATCAGCCGAGGGCTCAAGCAACACGGCTATCTCAGCGTCACGAGGAGGCTCGTTACTCCACCAATTAAGCCCCGCAGCGCGGCAAGGATTACGTGACGGTCACACTAATGGCAATGACCGCTAGCTTTAGGCGTTCGGCCAGGGACTGAAGCGGCGCAAGCGCTCTGCGTATCGCTTGATCGCTGTTGATGCTTGCTCCGAGGAAGTGAGTAAGTGGGCTAAGGACAATCAGGCGGGCTTCAATGTCTGCCGCCGTCTTTTCAAGCAGCTGGCAGTCATCAGGTACGGTCAGCGGATCTCCGGAAGGCGTACTCCTGTTGACGATCACAATCTTCGCCAAATCAGCCCCTGCAGCCTCCAGGTCTTCACGCATCTTTGAAGGCGGCTCTTCTGAATCCAATAGGATTACGCCTCCGGGTTTGAGCGGCTCATCAGACCCGTACATCGCCCTGCCGGTAGTCAGACGCGCGGCAACCTCATTGATGAACGTGTTCTTATTCTGGCCGGGATCGCCATCGAGAAGAGTAATACTTCCCAGGGGAACACGTTCCGGCCACAGCCACGCCGTGTCCTCCCGCTTGACGTCGCTCAGGCGGATTAGTCGCCGATCCATAGTGCCCTCCCTGGATCGGCCCATTGATGGCCAAAACGCCCATTGAGGGCCGTGTTCGGTGTGGCCACCAATGGCGGTTTGGACATCAATGAGTCGCTTTGCCAACGAGGCCAAGGTCTGAGCCCAGCAACCGTTGTCCTTTGCCTAGTGGCGATGGGTTCTACGCAGTTCATCACCTTCGTACCGTCAGCATGGTGACGCTCACGATGTCTTGCAGGGATATTGGCCGGTGGCCAGGGAGTGAATCCGAGGCGGAGACCCTTCGCGGTGGAATTCCGGCACGGCCTGGAGCACGCGATGCCGCGTGTCGAGTCTGGCGAAGATCCCATCCGCCGTCCGGGCGTTCGTAGAGGTGTAAGCCGCGAAGCAGTTCCCGCTTCTCGGGTAGGTCGTCGAAGACACTCGCCCAAAGGGACCAGCCCTCATCGACCTCCATGCCGTACTCGACCTTCACGAGCTTAAGTCCCGGCCGGGTCTCGCTCCTGATGTCCACGACGCAGAGCTTGTCATTTACGTCTTCAGGTGCCTGCCATGAGGCCACATCCATCTCCTGGAGGAGCAGGTCCCCGGCTCTGAGCCGCTCGGCTGGGCTGCGTAGCACGGCAGCGTCGCTCTGGAGTTCCAGCCAGTAGCGGGCATCCGAATAGTAGTCTCGGGGAACAGGAAAGGAGCTGTCGGTCAGGTCAGTCCTGTGTTCAGAAGGAGGCCCCGAAAGGGGGCGTTTGGCGATGGGAAGGAGCCATCCCCCGCTTCCGGCGTCTTCCCGCTCGGCGAGCAAGGGCTCGCCTTCCCCCATCAATAGCCATGCTGGATTAACTCTTGGGTGGGATGATATCGCCCCCAGAAGACTTCGGCCGGCGGCACGTTTGCCACTCACCACCTGGTTGATCGCGGTGTGCGACACCCCCACATCGCGGGCCATAGCTGAACGGTTGTCCCCCCACAGCACCGAAAGAAGGTGGCAAATCCGCTCCCGTACTTTTTCAGGAGCCGATGCCGTCGCCTTTCTCGATTTCTTACCCATAGTCGGCCTTGATCCCGTATAAAGTTTCACTAAAATAACTCAATTGCTTCATGCGATTGTACCGGGTTGCAGTGACAAGTCAAGCACATTCAGGGCCAATGATCACGCCACGTCAGTGCCTGTCGTAAATTCTTTTTGGCAAATGGTTTGAGAAATGCGAGCGTAGACGCCAGTTCTGGGTGGGTATCCGGCACTGGCGGGAAAGCTGAGAATGACCGACTCGACAAATCAAGGTTCTTTCGATGTCCAGATAGTGGATCCCTGCTGGCTGGAGCCGGAGCACACGCCGGGACGACTATCGGGGGATGCTGTGGTCATCGCCACGGCTCGTCGCGATCACGTCGACTGGGGCGAGGTGTGTACTCGTATCGCCTCCCGGCACTTGCCACGAATTGCCCACGCGCGGGAGAGGATTGCAGCGACATTGGAGGGCGTCGGGGCACAACACCGGCCGATTGCGGTGGAGACAAGCCGGCCTCCGGTGGGTGGCGCCCCTGCCAAGCCGGAGCCGTCAGTTGGGAAGGAGGACAAGCATGTGGCGAGCGAGAGAAATGTGAGTGCTGCGCCCGACGGACTGTCCGCCTTACCAGAGTCGCCGCCCGACCGCATCGCCAACCTCGAAGCGGAGGTTAGCGAAATCAAGCAGCTAATCAAAAAACAGATGGCGGGCCAGCCCGTCAAAGGTCAGTACTTGGTGTCCGAGGCGGCAGAGCTGACGGGGTACGAGCAGTGGACGATCCGGCAGGCCTGCAACAAGGGGAGAATCAAAGCCACCAAGGGCGATGATGGTCGTTGGCGAGTGCCCCACCAAGAACTGGTCCGCCTTCAAGAACGGGGTTTGCCCGCGGAATAGGCCGCCTTGCTCATGGCATCCATCGCCTGCTTCTTTTCTTCAGGCCGAAGTTCTTCCCCCGTTTTGCAGCAAGTT
>JBDRTC010000620.1:0-2018 GCA_043824335.1 Planctomycetota bacterium
GACTGAAATCACAAGCTTTGAGCCGACGCTTGAAGACGACTCTCCAGCCGTGCACGCCGGGGCATGCGAGTAGTGCGGGGGACCGGTGGAGCCGCTGGACAGGTACTGCGGCGCCTGCGGCGGCGAGCAGCCGGCCGCGGCCGAGGTGCTAAAGCCGGAAGTCGCGCAGAAGCACTTCCGCTGCAACAATTGCGGCGCGGAAGTGGCCATCGATCCCGACCAGCGGAGCTACGTTTGCGCGTTTTGCGACTCCAGCTACGTGGTCGAGTTCACGCCCGACGAGACCGACCGCCAGCCGCCGGAGTTCGTGATCGGGTTTGCCGTCACGCCCGAGAAAGCGATGGAGAAGTTTCGCGCGTGGCTCAACGAGGGCGGCTGGTTCCGGCCCGGCGATCTGAAGACGGCCGAAGTCGAGGAGAAGCTCAAGGGGGTCTATCTCCCGTTCTGGTCGTTCTCGATGCTCGCCCGAAGCAACTGGTCGGCCTCGATCGGCGAATACTGGTATCGGACCGAAACCTACACCACCACCCAAAACGGCAAGACGGTCACCAAGACCCGGAGAGTCCAAGAGACCGAGTGGTGGCCTTTGGAGGGCAAGCACCATCGTTACTACAGCGGGTACCTGGTTTCCGGCAGTCGCGGGCTGGCCCAAGCGGAGGCCGACCGCATCAAGCCGTTCCACCTCCCGGCCCTGAAGCGGTACAAGCCCTACTTCCTGGCCGGCTGGCTGAGCGAGGAGTACTCGGTCGAGCGCGACGAGGCCCTCAGCACGTGCAAGGTGGAATTCAACCGCCGGGAGCAGCAGAACGCGGCCGCACTGCTGCCGGGCGACACGCACCGGGAGCTTCGCGTCGGCACCCAGTTCAGCGAGATCAACTCCGACCTGATCCTCCTGCCCGTCTACCTGCTGAGCTACCGCTACCGCAACAAGCTCTACCGCTTCCTGCTCAACGGCCAGACCGGCAAGGCCGCGGGCGACAAGCCCCTCTCCTGGATCAAGATCACATGCGCCGTCCTCCTCGGCGTTGTCGGACTTCTGCTGCTAATAGCGTTCTTCTCGGCAATGTAACCGTTCCCACAACCCGATCGGCCGACACGCTCCCGGCCCCAAATCCCTGTCCCCTGGCCCCTGACAACCATGTCCGACCTGATCGCAAAGTGCGAAGTCTGCAACAGCCTGCTGGACGAAGAGGACCTGTTCTGTGCCAACTGCGGCACCGAGGCCCCCAAGCGCCAGGAACGTCCCGGCACGCCGGCCGACACCGCCCGGGTGGCAAAGCACAACTTCGAGTGTGCCGGCTGCGGGGCGTCGATGAGCTACGATGCCGCGGCCTCGGCCCTCGAGTGCCCGTTCTGCGGGTCGGTCGAGATGCACGAGAAGGCCGACGCCAAAATCCTCGCGCCCAACCGAGTCGTGCCGTTCAAGCTCGATCAGGAGGAAGCCGACGCCGCGATGCGCGGCTGGCTGGGGCGCGGCTTCTGGCGGCCCGGCGATCTGGCCCGGGCGGCCAGCGTCGTCAAGATGGCGCCCGTCTACGTCCCCTACTGGGTCTTCCAGGCGACCACCCACACGTATTGGACGGCCGACACAAGCCAAACCCCCTTCGGCGCCCGAGGCGACTGGCGCCCCCTTTCCGGCGAGCATCGCGGCAGCTATCTGGGCCTGCTGATCGGCGCGAGCGGGGCGCTCACGCCGGGCGAGACTTCGGCGATCTGCCCGTTCGATCTGGCCGAGGGCAAGCCGCCCGACGATGTCGATCTCGAGAACGTCACGGTGGAGCAGTTTTCGCTTCCTCGAAAATACGCCCGGCCGTTGGCCCGGCAGGGGTTGGAGCAATCCGAGGCCCAGGCGTGCGAGTCGGCCTACGTGCCGCCGAAGGCGCGGAACGTGCACGTGAACGTGCGGATCGAGTCGATGTCGAGCGAGCCGGTGCTGTTGCCGGTCTGGATCATGGCCTATCGCTACCGGGATCGCCTCTTCCGATTCCTCCTGAACGGCCAGACCGGGCGAGCCACCG
>JBDRTC010000621.1:0-5168 GCA_043824335.1 Planctomycetota bacterium
TCAAGTTGTCGTGGGGGCGGGAGCCGGCGGCGTTTCTTGACAGCCGCGGGGGCGGCCGCCGTAGCCACCCAATTGGATGTATTCGAGTTTGCCTCCTCGTTGTTGGGGGCGGAGCCTAAGCCCCGCGAGAAGCCGCTTATCTGTGTGGCGTTCGCGCTCCGAAAGGAAGGCGGAAAGTGGTGGCCGGCCGGCACACCTGCGCAGCTCGAGCAGATTCGAGCGCAGTATGAGAAGATCCTCACGGACGCCGCGAAGAAGCTCAACGTTCAACTGGACATCATGCCAGAGGCACTGACGGACGGTGCGAGCTATCTGGAACATGTCAAGAAGGCCTCACCCGACGGCCAGATCCTTATGGCGCTGGACCTAAAGGAGTGGGAACCGGTTCTGAAGGCGGCTGAGCACCGGGGAAACATCCCCACGATCATCTATGCCAACGTTTCGAACTTCACGCTGGTGCTGGACGGCGTACCCAAGGGCCCCGGGATCTACCTCGGCTCTACGCATGACGTGAATTGGCTGAAGTACGCCATGAGGATGCTCAATACCGTCTGGCGCTCCAAAAGAATGCGTGTTGTCGACTGTCCTGGCGAAGTCTACGCAGAGGCATTCAAGAAGGTGAGCGAGAGCGACGAACTGCGTGCTGTGGCGGACTTCTACACGAAGCGTGCCGAGAAGATCGTCGAGCCCGTCCAGCAACAGATCCTCGACGCGGTGAAGCACTACACGGTGCTTCGCCAGTTGATCCACGAGGGGGGGTATGATGGCTGTACGGTCCGAGGCGAGCTCTGCACCGGGGCCGACGGCCCCACGTCGAACCCGGCGTGTCTGGCGCTCTCGAAGCTGATGGACGAAGGGTTCGTGGCGGCTTGCGAGGGCGACGCGGCTGCCGCAATGTGCCAGTTTCTGACACTCTCATTGTTCGATCTGCCTGGCCTGATGGGTAACCCCTCGGCAGACACGGTGAGCAACTGGATGGTCGTGTCGCACTGTACGAGCGCGTTGAAGCTGGAAGGGATCCACAAGGACTACCAAGCGCCGTTTGTTCTACGGGATTTCCATAACACGGGCGGTGGCGTTTGTCCGATGGTTGCCTGGCCCATCGGCAAACGAGCGACAATCATGGACTTCCACGAGGACGTCTGCACTCTGGGCACAGGGCGCGTAGTGGCAAACACGGAAGCCTTCGCGCAGCCGCCGTGCGGCGGATGTCGCACTACCGTGGCCTTCGAGCTCGATGATGTCCAGGATGTGCTTAAGACGGGTAGTGGCCACCACCAGTGGTGTGTGCTGGCTGACGTCCTGCGCCCGCTGCGAGCCTATTGCCAACTCGCGGGCGTGAGAATAGCGGACCTGACAGGCCAGCCCGTTGCCTTGTCGGCGGTAATGCAGGAAGGAGACTGGTGCGACACGATGAGCATGGCCTAGGTCCGTGCATCCAATCTTGGCGAAATCCGGCGATTCCGCATCGGAGCTCTGTGCATCTCGCCAAAGAAGTCGGCGTTCGCGACAGCCGAAGAGCCGCTGATCGAGGTTTGCACGTGACCCTGCTTCGGCAATTCGCCGCCAGAGTTCCATCAAACCCACCCTGCGTGGCACACTCGTGAGGGGGGTGTGGTCTTGTCGCGGATGAGGCCGGACTCTGCCCGGTTTGAGCATTACGGCACACGTCTTTCGGGGCGGCTGTGCCGGATTTCGAACGGATTTCGGACAAAGGCGAGGACGGTTCCGATGCCCCCGCCAGGAGGGCCGAGGGTGCCGGGTCCTCCGTAGGTTTCCGGGAACCTGGCCTCACCGGTAGACTCCCCTCAGACGCCCCTCGGCGCGCTCCGGTCTATCGAGCCGTTTGTCAGACGCTGGCCAGAACGTCAATGCGTACGCTCTCCGGATCGTGCAGTTGGCTTTGCCGCAGCAGCACGGCGGGCACGAGAAGGTGAACTGCGGCACGTCGCGCTCGCGGCGGCCGGGACGGTCGTCGTCGATTTGCAGCGATGCTCCCGGACGCTATCATGGACCTCGCATCCGCTCGGTTTGCGGCTTACACTCCTCGGTAGGAGAACCAGCGAGGGCGAGAAGTCAAATGTCCATGCGCAACCACACGATCGGGAGAGCAGGGGAGCAGGAGAGAACGTGGATGGGTAAGAGATCCCTCGGCGCTCGCAATCCACTGTTCCCCTACTCTCCCGTTTCCCTGTTCCCCCGTTCCCATCCCTCTCGACAAATCGCATAGAAAGGGCCAAGAACATGTCCGAGCTATCGCGTCGTGATTTCCTCAAGGTCTCGGCGGGCGCTGTGGGTGCATCGGTCGCCGCGGGCCGCGTGCAGGCCGCTGCTGAGGTGGCCAAAGCCCCGCCGTCCCGGGCAAAGGTCTTCACCATTTTCGGGCACACGAATCCGTCCGCGGACGACACCTCGGTAGTCCCGACGTCGGACGCCGACCTGCTCGGCCGGCTCGAAGAGAATTGCCCCGGGATCGAATTCGTGGCCCGGGACCTGAAGAAGGCCGGCGCACTGGAGTCGATTCTCAACGAAATGCGCGATCTGAAGGAACAGGGCTACGACGGCGTGCTGCTTTTCGGTGCACCGAGACATTATGGGCTCACCGAGACGGGCCTGCCCACCATCGTGGTGTACAGCATCCACGATTTCATGAACATCCCGTACACGCTGTTTGCCGAGCGGGGGAAGATCCTGACCACCACGATCGACCGGTGGCATTTCTGTGCCTCCCCCAAAGTGTCCCAGCGTATGGAGCAGGACCTGTTCGCGAAGGTCAGGCTGATTGCCGCGCTCGGGAGGATGAAAACCGATCGCATCCTGGTGTGCACCGACGACCAATTCGTGGACGCATATCACGGGTGCATGACCAAATCGCATCCGCCGGGCTATAACGAGACCTACCAGAAAACCTTAACCGATCTGTTGGGAACGAAGCTGACGAAGATCGGGCTGGACGAGGTGGCCTCCGAGCCGGAAATCGATCACCTCTGGCATCACGACAGCGATGAAGCCAACAAGATTGCCAAGATGTGGATCCGCGACGCAGCCGACATGGTAAACACCATGGAGTCGGAGGTGGTCCGCTCGGCGAAAGTCTACCTGGCGATAAAGATCCTAATGCAGAAATACGATGCGACCGCGATTGCCTTTCATCTCCGGTCGCTGGTCAAGAATCCGAAGCCCGAGGACAAAATCTGGCCGAGCATGGCGAACTCCGAGCTCCAGAAAACCGGGCAGGTCGGCTGCTGCCAGGCCCATATCGACGTGGTGCTCACGCACATGCTGGCCCAGCATGCCTTCGGCAGACCGAGCATGATGGGCGATTACATGCTCGACACGTACAACAACGTCTCCTACATGATGCATTGCGGCGCCCCGTGGAATCCGTATGGGGATGATCGGAGGATTCCGTATGTGATTGTGGATCATCGGGAGCGAGCCGTCCGCGCCCACTCGAAGCCCGGCGTGGGCGCCTGCACTTCGGTCCTCTACCCGCCGAAGGAGCCAGGCACGATCTGGCGAATTGACATCATGACCAGAGATGTGCTCGTTCATACCGGAACGACCATCGCCAATCCGACGGCGCAAGCCATGGGACTGACCTCCGTGCCTTCACCGTACAAGCCTCACTGGAACGAAACGATGTGCCGGACCAAGTTCGCCGTCAAGGTGAAGGACGCGAAGAAGATCGAGCGGTACGTTTACCCGGACAAGTACGGCGTGCACCGGTCCGGGACGTTGGGCGACTATCGGGAAGGGGTCAAGGCTTTGGCCGCCTTGATTGGACTGAACGTGATCGAGGAAGACGCCTAAGGGCGCATTTTCCATCGATCGCGGAAAGAGCCTCAATCCGGCGGCAACTGCGTCGAGCGGAGGCGGTGCACTGCCGCGCTCACGCGGAGCGTTGGCAGGCTCCCTGGTCGTGCCGCGGTCGCATCGACCCCTCCGTTGCTTCGGAGTCCGAAGAAACGACGCATTTCTGACGCGCAGCACCCGGGGCATCCGGCTCTGTGCTCGCTGACGTTCGCAGCCTGCAAGGCTTCCGTGGAACGCAAACGATTGCCCCCGTCAGACCCTTCCTTTGGGGCATGACGTGGGACTCCGGACCTTCGCTGGCCGCTCTGGTCAGTCGCCGCCCGAAGGAGTCCGGAGTCGGCAGCGTGCCACCCCCGGACCATTACCCAAGTTCCCGCTTTGCCGCCGCCTCGTTCACCATCTCGATGTCCATGAATCGACAGAAATGGGCGAGGTCCTCGGTGATGTCCCCGTAGCACGTGACGCGGTGCAACCCGTAGGACCAGTTCTTCCACAGCGTCTTCGCGTCGCCGTCGAGCTTCACGGTAATCTTCGTGCGGCAGCCTCGGTCGGTATCGGGTGTATCGATGATCTCGCCGGTGAAGTAGGGCAACAGGTCGGCCCCGACCAGCCTGGCCTGCGTCACTTTCTCGCCGATCCGCATCTTCACTTGCGGGACGGCACCCTCCTGGCGTTCCATGATCGAGCGGAGCTTGTAGGGGGCCGCCGGGCCGTCGGGACCGTCCATCTTTCTCGTCCCGAGACAGTGCGCCAGAATGATGCTGTTGTTCGATTCGTCGACCGTGGGATCGCTAATGAAGCCGGGCCTCCCGCAAAGTCCCTGGAAAAGGATGTGCGTCAGCGACGACTGAAGGTCCGACTCGCACATCCCGCCCAGTCCCAAATCGTTCAGCCTGGTGAAAGCGATGCAGGGGAAGGCGTAGCCTTGGCAGAGGGGCTTGAACATCGTTCCGTAGCAGTCGACGGTCATCACGGTGGCATCCTCTTCGTCGAGCAACTTCTCGAAAGCCAGGGCGAGCTTGCACGACTTGAAGATATCCTCAGGCGAAGGTTCCACCACCGCCTCGGCGTCTTGGGTCCACCGGTCCGCCTCCGCCCTTGCCTGGGCGTCGTCGACGGCTTCGCACGCGTCGAGCACTCGCTGGAGGCCGATCTCCTGAATCTCCGTGCCGAACCTCTCTTGGATCGCCGCCGGATACTCGCCGAACGACCGTGAGGTGACGTTGAGGATCTTCGCCTCGCGCAAGTGATGGATCGCCCGGAACGGCCGGATGGCCGCGGCCAACTGGCGGTAGTCGCTCGTCAGCTTGCAGGCCAACTTGGCCCCGAGTTCCTCCTTCTGGAGGGCGCCG
>JBDRTC010000622.1:0-2943 GCA_043824335.1 Planctomycetota bacterium
GGCTCGGAGTCGTACGGGATTGAGCAATGGGGCGAAATGGTCAAGGAGCGGGTGGTTGGGATCGAGCGCGCCGGGGGCGTCGCCACCGTTTTGATGCACCCGGTCTGCCAATTCCTCGCCGACGGGTTCCAGACGGCCGAAATGCTATTGGAGTTTTTTTCGCAGTATGAGACTGTTTGGGCACGTGACCTTTTGATGTACGGATGGTGAGGTTTTGGCTATCAGCAGTCAGCAGTCAGCTTTCGGGCAGCATGCGGTGGATAGTGGTCAGTTGCCAATGGCACTAAGCTTGGAACGCTCGCGCGAACACAATCTGGAACCAGACCAGCACTTACGTCCCGGAGGGACGCCTGGCAGTAGCCCAGCGATTCATCGCTGGGAAGCCGGGCATTACGTGGGTGTTTTGTGCGTCCCGTAGGGACGCTTGAAGCGAGAACGCGACGATTCAATCGTCCCTGCGGGACGCAGCGGCTGGTCGCGCGTTACGTCAACCCAGCGATGAATCGCTGGGCTATTATCCGGTTGTCCCTCCGGGACATACAGTATTCCCGGACAAAGTGCTACGTCGGTGGTCGCGATAAAACTTAGTGCCATTGGTCAGTTGCTGGTGACGAGCAACTCGATGTCAGGAGCGCTGACGGCTAATAGCTGACTGCTGATAGCTGACTGCTCATGGCTGACTGCTGAAAGCTGACGGCTGATCGCCTTAAGGCTCACCGCTTGAAAGAGACGAAACCCCAATGAACGTTCTGTTCATACTGGCCGACGCATTGCGGGCGGACCGGCTCCACTGTTGCGGGAATGCACACGAGACGAGCCCCGTGATCGACCGTTTGGCCCGCGAGGGCGTTCTGTTCCCCAACGTCATTGCCAACGCGAATCACACGATCCCGGCACTCATCTCGGCGTTCACGGGACTCTACGTGGTTTCGCACGGCATCCGCGATCAGGCGAGCTTCGGAAGTTGGGGCGAGTTGTGGCGGGGGCGGCGCACGCCGTTTCATGTGCTCGGCGAGCACGGGTATCTCGTAGCCGGCGACGACCCGCAAGTCTATTGGCCGCTCGGCTTCGACACGGGGAGCAGGGACCTCGAAGGCAATCTCCGCAAACATGCCGGCCGGCCGTTTTTCCTCTGGCACCGCAGCGAAGAGACCCACTTGCCGTACGACCCCCGGCCGCCCTACGACACGGCTTTCCTGCCCGAAGGGCTCGTGATGACCGACTTCCTCCGCCAGCGGTTGCAGGTCGTCAGGAGATCGATTGTGGTCCATAAACCGGGGCTCACGGCCAGGCTGGAGCTGGGGGCCGCCGACGCCATTGAAGTGGAAGGTTACGAACGGACCCTGGGCATCGCCCAGTTCGCCGAATCGGACCGGCCCGCGGTCCTGGCGCTCTACGACGGGTGCGTGAAAATGCTCGACGAAGAGATCGAGCGGTACCTGAACCTCTTGGAGGAACTGGGCCTGCTCGAACAGACGCTCGTCGTGCTCACCTCCGACCACGGGGAACAACTGCTCGAACGGGGCGCCGTGGGGCATTCCTCCTGCTCGCTGGAGGGAAACCTCTTTGACGAGAACATCAGGGTCCCCTTGGTACTGCGCTACCCGGCCGTGCTGCCGGAGGGCAAGGTCGTCGACCGCCAGGTGTCGCAGGTCGACGTCATGCCGACGCTCTTCGAGATCCTCGACCTGGAAATGCCCGAGCCGGCGGACGGCCGGTCGCTGGTGCCTCTCATCCTCGGAAAGGATCGCGATTTCCCGGAGGGGGCCTACGCCGAGACGTCTCCCTGCGGATGGCAGGCGCTGGACGACGATCGGCGGATGATCTGGTGCGTTCGCCGGCCGCCGTGGAAGCTCATCAAGCATTTTGACCTGCAAGCCGGCGACACGTACGAGCTATTCAATCTGAAAGACGACCCGGGCGAGAGGCAGAACGTCATCGACCGTCACTTTGAAGTTGCTCTCTCGCTACAAGAGAAGCTCAATGCGTGGATCGGCAAGATGCCCTGAACCCGGAATCGGCTGCACGGAACGTAGAGTGGAGGTGTTGCCCATTCCCCTGCGGTCGGCTAGGGTCAGAACATCTGTTCAGCCCGAACGATTGACGCCGGTTTGGCGCGGGTCGCGAACCCGCCGCTTGCCCCAAACACACTTGGAGCGATTCCCATGACGAAACACACTTGGATTGCCGCAGTCGTTCTCGGCAGCGCACTTGCCGGCTTGGCCGTTGGCCAGGCTCCTCCGGGGACCTCGGAGGAGTACAAGGCCCTCCAGTACCCGCTCCCCCCTTCCTTCGGGACCTGGGCGATCCTCGATCGCGACGGGGCCAACCGCCAGGTTAAGCCGTACCTTTCCTCGCTCGGGGGCGGCGAGCTCGGGACCGGCGTCATCGCGTCGCCGCCGTTTTCGGTCTCGGTCGACGCGATCACCTTCACCCTCTGCGGGCACGACGGCCAGGGGGGCGGCCGGGAGAAGAACTTCGTTGCCCTGGTCGATGACCGGACCGGGGAGACGTTGAAGAAAACGGCGGCGCCGTGCACCGATCCCCTTCAGGAGCGTTCCTGGGACGTCGTGAGGCTCCAGGGCCGGCAGGTCCGTATCGAAGTCCACGACGGGATCGCCGAGGGCGGGTTTGCATGGATCGGCGTTGGGGAGATCAACGCGGGCCCGCAGCTAAGCGTCGACTTTCACCGGGGTCTGCCCGACGACTGGAGCGTCCCGCCGCAATCGACCGAGCATCGCACGGAACTGGTCGAAGGCGGCGTCCCCTTTCTTCGTTGGCCCGCCGTCTACACGATGATTCCCTCGACCGGCGTTGCGGAGATCTCCTGCGGCTTTGCCGCCGAGCGGCTTTTCTTTCTGGGGTGTACGGTTGCCGGCGGGAAGCCGCTTGAGACCTACGGCTCCGTCGAGATCGTTTACCGCGACGGCCCTTCCGAACGCT
>JBDRTC010000623.1:0-3927 GCA_043824335.1 Planctomycetota bacterium
CGGACGTGAATCTGCCCACAAATTCTGCCGATGAGCCTTTCTTACAAACACTGACCCCTGACCCCTGACCCCTGACCCCTGATCCCTGATCCCTGACCCCTGACCCCTGCTGCCGATGTTCGTCGACGAAGTTGAAATCCGCGTTGAGGCCGGCCGAGGGGGCGACGGCTGTGTCAGCTTCCGCCGGGAGAAGTACATCCCCCGCGGCGGACCCGACGGCGGCGACGGCGGCCACGGCGGCAGTGTGATCCTTGTTTCCGAGCAGGGCGTCAACAGCCTGGCCGCCCTGTCCGGTCGCAAGCATTGGAAAGCCACCAACGGCCAGCCCGGCCGCGGGGCCCAGTGCCACGGGGCGTCGAGCGACGACCTGGTGATCCGGGTGCCGCCCGGCACCGTGGTGATCGACGCGGAGCGCGGCTTCGTGCTCAAGGACCTGGCCGCCGACGGCGACCGCGTGACCGTCGCCCGGGGCGGGAATGGGGGCAAAG
Source organism: Planctomycetota bacterium (assembly GCA_043824335.1). GTDB lineage: Bacteria > Planctomycetota > Planctomycetia > Pirellulales > Thermoguttaceae > JBDRTC01. The sequence goes on from JBDRTC010000623.1 coordinate 489, forward strand.
GCAACACGCGGTTCAAGTCGGCCACGAATCGAGCCCCTCGCAAAATGACGCCCGGCGGCGAAGGTGAGTGCCGCCGGTTGCGACTCGAACTCAAGATCATCGCCGACGTGGGCCTCATCGGGAAACCGAACGCCGGCAAAAGCACCCTCTTGAGCCGGTTCTCCCGGGCGCGGCCCGAGATCGCGTCCTATCCGTTCACCACCAAGTATCCCAACCTGGGACACGTGCAGATCGACTTCGACCGCTCGTTCATCATGGCCGACATCCCCGGCCTGATCGAAGGGGCACACGCCGGGGCCGGGCTGGGGCACGAGTTTTTGCGACACATCCAGCGGGCCGGCATCCTCGTCCACCTGGTCGAGCCCGAACCGCTCGACGGAACCGATCCGCTCGGCAACTACCGCGCCATCCGCGACGAGCTGGAAAAGTACGACGAAAACCTCGGCCGGCGCCCCGAGATCGTCGCCGTCAGCAAAGCCGATCTTCCCGCCGCCGAAAACGTCCATCGGCTGCTGGCCGAGCAGCTTGGAAATCAGGTCGTGCTCATGTCGGCCGTCACCGGACGAGGGCTCAACGAGCTTCTAGGCGCGATCGTGCGAACGCTCGATAATCCCGGCGGGGATGACTGCTGAATGCTGAATGCTGAATGATGAATGACACGCCTTGTTCCAGCCCGTTTCCGCTTGTGGCGGCCGACGTGGGCAACCACCGGATCAAGCTCGGCCTGTTCGAGACCGATCCGGAAGGCAACCGGCACGAGCCGGGTTGCTGGCTGGCGATTGCCGACGCGGAGCCCCAACTCGACCGGATCGCCGAGTGGTTATCGGATAGAGGCCGGGAGGGCCTTTCTTGGTGGATCGCGAGCGTCAACCGCCCGGCCGCCACGCGGCTGATTGACTGGCTCCGATCGAGCCGGCCGAAGGACCGCATCACGCTCTTGGCCGCCGGCGACTTGCCGCTGGCGGTTTCCGTTGAGCGACCGGACATGGTGGGGATCGACCGCCTGCTGGACGCCGTGGCCGCCAATCACTTCCGCGATCCGGCGCGCCCGGCGATCATCGTCGACCTGGGGTCGGCGATCACCGTCGACTTGGTCTCGGCGGAAGGGGCCTTCCTGGGCGGCGTGATTATGCCGGGCATCGCCATGTCGGCCCGGGCGCTTCACGAGTTCACCGACCTGTTGCCCCGGATCGAGATGTCGGAGCTGACCACCCCGCCGCCCCCGCTCGGAACGTCAACGGTTCCCGCCATGCGATCCGGCCTTTTTTGGGGGGCCGTAGGGGCGATCCGCCAATTGATCGACCTTCTCGGCGACCAGGTCAGCGGCGAGCCCGAGGTCTTTCTCTCCGGCGGCGCCGGCCCCGCCGTGGCCGGTCTGCTCGGCCGCTCCACGCGCCACGTCCCCCACCTCACGCTGGCCGGCATCACGCTGACGGCCCAGACCCAGCGCGAAGCATGACCGTAACAAGACGGTTCCTTTGCTTAACTTGTTCCCAAGCTCCGCTTGGGAACACTCCCTCCCCGCAGCACTGCTTTGCCCTCTCGGGTGAGTCGGCGCGACAGAAGTTGGCGGAAGTGCGGTCCCAAGCAGAGCGTGGGACCGAGGTTGTGCGAAGATCACGCCCCCGGAATTCTTCGGCGTCAGTCTTTTCCGGATTGATTTCGCCACCACTCGATCATCGAACGTGCAAGCCCCGAAATCAACAGCGCCCACAGGGCAATTGTGAATGCAGCAATCATCAGAAGTGCGACCCAACCGATCCAATCATCACGCGTGGCAAACGGCATTATGACACCGACAACGATAATGCCCAACACGATCAGAACCACTGCCAAGGGCGTATGGGGGCGAAAGGGGCGGTCATGTTGCGAATGGCGGCATCAGGGGGTCTCGCGGTATTTCGTTCAAAATGAGATCTCGCGGTTGTCTGCCGTACCTGAAAATGTTCGCGAGAATCGTTTTGCGATCGTCAGATAGCTGGCACGACCTCAAGATTCTATTCCAGCGCCGGTCCTTCGATGCGCTCGCCCTGCTGCTGACGCCGCTGGTCCTCCGGATCGAACGTGCCGTAGAAGAGGGCGTTGGCGTCCATCCACGTCACCAGGCGCTCAAGCTCCTCGTCGGAGAGCGTGACTCCCTCGTGGCCTTCCAGCAAGAGTGCCGTCAGCTTGCTCGCCCGGGCGCCGAAGCGATCGGGCTGGGTCATCGGCTCGGCGTTGGCCTGCGGGGTGGATTTCCACTCGGAGTAGGCCACCAGCGGCGCAAGGGCGTTGTAGGAGACGGTGAACTCGCCGGCCGGAGCGCCCGTCAGGGCGATCTCCCCGTCGGGCTCGGGACCGCTGTGACACTCGACGCAGTGCTTGTCGATGACCGACTGAACCAGGATCGGGTAACTGAGCGGCTTCGAGCCGTCGGGACCCGGGGTAATCGGCGAGGGAGGGCGCCTCTTGGCCATCGCTTCAGGGCGAGTGGCCGGGGCGCTTGAGCGATGCTCGTGACAGCCGATGCACGTCGCCTGCTCACCCGGCTGGAGATACGTGAGGCTCCGCATGGTTTGAACGGCCATCCCCCTTTCATCGAGCGCCTGGAAGGCAAGGGGGATTCCCGCCGGGGCGAGGAAGTAGGCCGAGCCGTCGGGCTCGACGGGCACCGTTCCGAGCACCTGTTTGCCCGGCGAGGCGTTGGCGAGCCCCACCCTGGGCGTGTTTGCGTTCGGCGTCGTTTTCGGCAGCACTTGCACAACGCGGAGCCGCTTGATCGTGTCCTTCTTCTCGGCGGGCAGTTTTGGCCAGCTTTCGTAGACGTTCTCGACGAAGAACGTCCCCTCGTTCCGGTCCGTCTTCTGGAGCGTGGAGGAAAAGGCCGGCGGACGCTGCCCGGAGCGAAGCGGCATCGGCCAAAGGCTGCCGACGCTCACGTCGCGATGGAGGAGCTCCTTGTTGCCGAACCGATCGACGAGGTAGATCCCGAACATGTTGGGCTTGTTGGCCAGAGGCTCCCCAACGAGCGCGTCGAAGCTGTACGCGGCCAGGAAATAATCCTCCGAGAGCGGGTACGGACTGCGGTAGCAGTGCCCGGGCCAACGCCGCTCTTCGGCCGGCACGGGCGGCGGCGAGGAAACACCGACCGGGGCGTGCCAGCGTTGAACGCGGGTTTCGCTCTCGGGGAAGAGCGCGTCGGGCGTGAGCCGGGTGATCGGTCGCTCGCCGTCGATCCCCCGGGTCACGTCCAGCAGGATGATCGAGCCGGCCGTCATGGCGTGGTGTGCCCCGGCCGTGGCCATCACCAAGGAAGAGCCCGGCACGGCACGCGCTTCCCACACCCCCACCGGATTGAACGTGTTGTTGCCGTAGAAGATCCTCACGTTGGTTCCGTCCGGGCGCACGGTCCAGAGCTGCTGGTAATGGACGGCGTGCCGATCGACGTAGTCCCATCGCG
>JBDRTC010000624.1:0-5588 GCA_043824335.1 Planctomycetota bacterium
ATATCGAATATCGAACAAGGAATGTTGAAGTGTGAAGAAGGAAGCGCCAAGCGTTCAGTATTCAGTCAACCGTGAAGCTGCCGAGTTACTTCGTCATTCAACATTCCTTGTTCGATATTCGATATTCATTCGCGCGAGCAAGTCGGTGGAATACCACTTCTTGGGAGTTGCCTAATCAGTGGCTTGGAGCTTCTCGCCCCTCGTCCCTCGCCTTTCGTCCCTTCCCGGTCTCTGGCTCCTGGTATTCCACTGGATCTTTCTGTCCGGCTTCGGCGAAACCTTTGAGGCGCAACAGGCAGGCGTCGCAGCGGCCGCAGGCTCGGGCCTTGTCGTCGGGGTCGTAGCAGGAATGGGTCATGCCGTAATCGACGCCGAGCCCGGTGCCGCGGCGAACGATCTCGGCCTTGTCCAGTGCAATAAGCGGCGCGTGGATCTGGAAATCCAGCTTGCCCTCGACGCCCGCCTTGGTGGCCAGGTTGGCAAGCTGCTCAAACGCCGCGATGTACTCCGGACGGCAGTCGGGATAGCCACTGTAGTCGACCGCGTTGACGCCGAGGAAAATGTCGGCCGCTCCGACCACTTCCGCGTAGGCCAGCGCGAGGGAGAGAAACACCGTGTTTCGGGCCGGCACGTAGGTGACCGGGATCTCGTCGGGCATTGCACCGGGATCGCGATCCTTGGGCACGTCAAGCGGGGCCGTCAACGCGCTGGAGCCGAACCGAGCGAGGTCGACCGACATGAGCACGTGCCGCTCGACGTCCATCGCCCGGGCGACCCTGCGGGCCGCCTCGATCTCGTGACGGTGCCGCTGGCCGTAGTCGATCGTCAGCGCGTAAAGCGCGAACCCCTCCTCGCGGGCGATGGCCGCGGTGGTCGCCGAATCGAGCCCCCCGGAAAGCAGGATGACGGCCGGTTTCTTCATGTTTCCGAAACGAGCGTGGTTTGTGGCGAGTGGTTTGCGGAAGATTTGCCGGTGTTGCGAAGCCGCAAGCGGCTGGAAGTCAGCCCTGCTTCATCACTCATCATTCATCTTCCCCCCCTTTTCCGGGAAACCCTATCATGCCACAATAGCCTCCGTAAGGAAAGGAGCAGTGCATTGAGCGATCGGTTCCGCGACACGCTGGAGACGTTCGAAAACCAGTATCCCGACCGGGATTACACGATCCGGATCGTCTGCCCGGAGTTCACCTCGGTTTGCCCCAAGACGGGCCAGCCCGACTTCGGCACGCTTGCGATCAGCTACGTCCCCGGCCGGGAGTGCATCGAGCTGAAGAGCCTGAAGCTCTACCTTCAGCAGTATCGCAACGAGGGGATTTTTTACGAGCACGCCACGAACCGGATCCTCGACGATCTGGTCGCCACGGTCCGGCCCCGCACGATGACGATCGAGGCCGCGTTCAGCGCCCGGGGCGGCATCACGACGACGGTCACGGCCACGTTCCGCGCGGAAGCGTGAGCCAGGTGCGGAAACGACTGCCCGTTTTCGGCACCCGCGCTCACGAGTCCAACGTGGCCAGCAGGGCCAGCGCTGCCAGGCCGTAGAAGGTGTACTCGACGTCGGCCGTGGCGTCCCAGGCGCCGGCGCGAAAGCCGCCTTGGGCCAACTCCAGCGATTTGACATACAGCCCGGCGCCGGCCAGATCGAGCGCGGAGAGCGCGTCCAGGTCGGCCAGGGCGACCAGGCCGGTGAACGTGCTCAAGAGGTCGGCCACGGGAATCCGGGCGTTCGCGCGCAGTCCGCCCTCGGCGTTCTGCATTCCCGCAAGGAACGCCGCAGCCCCCTCTCCGGTCGGCCCGTCCATGGCTTCGAGAAGCCGCAAGACGCCGACGGCCGCGGCGGTCGGGTTCGTGCCGCTTTGCCGGATTTGGGGAAGCTCGACGAAGCCGCCGTCCTCCCGCCGGCGGGAGCGGATCAGCTCGATCATCCGGGCCGCATCCTCCACCGGCAAGCCGACGAGCTGTTTTGTCGAGGCGGCCAGAAACGTGTGGTAGGTGCTGCTGTGCGGGTTGCGGGCGGTCTTGGCGTATCCGCCGTCGGAGCGATGGAAGGGCTTGAGCGTTTCGGTCATGATGGCCATGCGGTCGCAGCCCGCGGCGGCAAAAACGTCGATCGCCGAGGTGGCTTCCAAGAGGACGGCACTGGAAACCAGGGAGAGGAAATCGATGCTGGGCATCTCGTCGCCCAATCGCTCCTGGAGATACCGGCCTGCCCGAGCGGCCACGTCGCCGGACAAGCCACCCACCAACGCCAGTCCGCGGAGCGCAAAGCCCGAGTAGTAGAGATCACTCGGTCCCTCGCGCCCGGAAAACCCGCCGTCGTCGTTCTGTACGCCGGCAAAAAAGGCCGCATGCCGTTGTCGGCATTCGTCGGGCAACTGTCCTGCGCCGGCCGCCAAGCGGAAGGTCAAGCTCTCCAGGTACGACATACGGGACCCCGGAAAAGGAATGATGAAGGATGAAGTATGAATGATGAACGGCGGATGCAACGGACCGTCTGCGCCGCCGGAGTTCATTCATCATTCATCCTTCATCCTTCATCCTTCATCCTTTCTCCCTCATCCTTCATGCTTGCTGTCGGGCACGACGACGTCGACGAAGTAGTGGAGCAGGTGGCGGAGCGGGTCGGGGTGGATTTCGTCGGCGGCGTCGCGGGCGCGCCGGCGGTGCTTGGCGACCAGCCCGGCGGCCTTCTCGAACACGTCGGCCTCCTGGTACAGTTGGCGGACGCGGAGTATGGTGGCCTGCTTGTCGGGCGGCGGATCGGCCACGAGCCCCTCCAGGTCGCGCCGGGCTTCCGGCGAGAGGCCCTCCAGCGCCAAGGCCCAAAGGACCGTGGGACGGCCGCCGAGCACGTCGCCGCCCCGGCTTCGCTTGTTGGGCTGCTCGTCTTCCCAGTCGTCCAGATCGTTGAGGATCTGGAAGGCGACTCCCAGGTGCCGGGCGAAGCGGGCGATTGGCTGGCGCAGCTCGTCGGTCGGGCCCGCCACGCGCAGGCCCGCATGGAGGGCCGCCTCGAACGCCGGGGCCGTCTTGAGAGCGTAGATCTTCAATGCCTCGAGCGGGGTCAGCTTCCTGGAGCGGTTCCGGCGCCAGACCAACTCGGCCCCCTGGCCCTCGCAGAGCTTGGTGTGCGCCTCGCCGAGCCGGGCCAACACGTCGGCGATCCTCTCGGCCCCCAGCGTTTCCGCCTCGGCGGCAATCAGCCGGTAACCGAGGCCGATCAGGTAATCGCCCACGTTAATCGCCACCGGCGTGCCGTACCGGCGGTGGATTGCGGGCCGGCCGTAGCGGAAGAGGTCGTCGTCCTCCACGTCGTCGTGCACGAGCGAGGCCTTGTGGAAAACCTCCATGGCCAGGGCAATGCGCTTCACGGCGTCGGGGAGCCGGGCGACCGAGCGGGCGCCGTCGGGCCCCGTGCCGTGGCCGCCGGTCATCACGTCGTAGGCGGCCAGCGTGATGAAAGGGCGAAGGTGCTTGCCCCCTCCGAGCAGGAAATCGTGGGCGATCAGCTCGGTTGAGGCCAAAGGCTCCAGTCCGGCAAGCCCCCGACCGTCGTTTTCCGAGAGCGACGGCCCGCCACGCGACCGCGGCACCAACCGCTCGAGCTCCTCGGGGTCGAACATCCCCGCGGCGCAGCGGAGCAGGTGAACGTAGGATCGCGTTCGCGCCGGCGCCGTGCCGGGGTGGTAAGGCGTGTCGATCATCTCGCGGACCCAGTCCACGTCGGTCGAGGTGTGGCGGCACGTGGAGCACAACAAGGGAACCGCCATCGAGGGGAGACCGATCAGGAGGATCTTATCCAGGGCCTTTTCCAGCGAGTTGAGGCAGGCGACGCCCAGCACCGCGTCGACGTGCCCGGCCAGGATGATCTGCATCACGATGGGCGACCCTTCGGCGATCAGCACCCTGTAGCCCTTATCCCGGGCCAGTTCCCTCAGCCCGGTCAGCCCGCACGCCCCGCAGTCCTGGCAGCGCAGCCCAAACTCGTCGTACTCCGCCGGACACGACCCCGTGGCCCGCAGACAGTGCGGCAGGAGCAAGAGCCGCCGGCTGGTGGGAACCGGCGTCACCTGGTCGCGCCAGAACGCGGTGCCCAGGGCGACCATTGTCCAGCCGACGTACGCCTCCGACAGGCTGAGTGCAGCCAGGATCGAGCGCGCGTGGGCATCCATCTCGTGCCGGGCCAAGAGCCGCGATTTGTCCAGTTGGGAGGCGAGGCTGAACGCGGCGTTGCGAATCCGTTCCCGGTCGGCCCGCAGCTCGGGCACCCGCTTCAGGTGATCGGTGCCCGGGCCGCTGGGGGCCGCGCGCTCCTCGGAGAGGGAGTCTTCGGCGTCGGACGGTCGATGAAGGGGCAGGGAGGCCAAAGTGGAAGTCTCTCGGCAGGCTGTCTCGTTTGCGCCTCTGGCGGGATGCTTAGTGCTTTGCCGCACACGCGGCGGCGGGACTCATGGGCGGTCCGGTTCAGGGCCCCATCGGCGGAGTGCCCGACCCAGGGCCGAGACCGAAAAAATCAGCGGATACAACCTCTCATAATACCACAGCCGGGCGAAGTAAAAACCGATGGGGCTGGTTTCCCGGTGCCGGCCCGACTCGACCGCCGTCACAAGCCATGTAACCCCACGCCCAGTGGTGGGTTGCGGATGGGGGCCGTTTTCCGCGCTGGCGAGGGCCTCGACCGCCACGGCCGTCTCCTCCACGCTGGACACCTCCCCTCCAGAACCCCTCGAAGTGCCCGCAAAAGCCCCCCCCCAACCTCCGTCCGCGTTTTGAGCCGAGCGGAGCCACTCCAGCCCCCGCCGGGCCGGTTCGTCATCCAGGCGATCGAGGTCCCGATAGGCCAAAAGCACCCGGGCAGTGCCGTAAACCGGGTTCTCTTCCTCGGGATGATGTTGATTGCCGAACCAGAGGGGCGCCCAACTGCCGTCGGGCCGCTGCCGGGTGGCGAGATACTCCAGACCCCGACTGACGGCACGGTCCATGGCCGAGGAAAAGGGGGACAGGTTCGCTTTTTCGGAAGGTAGCCCGGCCGCGTGAACCTCTTCCGCAGAAAAAGCGAACCTGTCCCCCTCTTCCCCCTGGGCTAGTGGTCTGTCAAGGCTGTCTTGACGGGTGCCACGGGCATCTTGCCCGTGCTTCCACGGCAACACTGGCGAGACGCCAGTGGCACCCAACCCGTCGTTTCGAGCTGGACAGACCACTGGAGTGTGGCCGTGCCGTTGAGGCAGAGTGGGCCGCCAAGCGCATAGAGCGCGCAGGGCGTGGGCCGTGAGGTCGACGCCGCTACGGTCGAACGGCAGCGTGCCCCAACCGCGGCAGAACGTCGGCCACCCGCCGTCCCTGTTCTGAAGGGCCAAGAGCCACGCGATGCCGCCTGTCGCCGCCCGGTCGATTTGCTCTACTTCCCCGGGCGCCGCAGCATTCCGAAGCGTTGCCAGGCTCAATAGGGCGCCGGGCGTGTCGTCGGCGTCGGGGACCGCGCCTGAAAGATCGCTCCATCCCCAGCCGCCCTTGGCCGCGTTGGGCAACGGATGCACCTCCCGGTGCTGACACGTCAACAGCCACTCGAGGCACTCGATCCCGGCCAC
>JBDRTC010000625.1:0-15515 GCA_043824335.1 Planctomycetota bacterium
CCATATGGTCGTCCGTACAGCGACATGGGCACAGTCGTGTTGTGAACTCATCTTGAATCGGGTGCCTTCCGGCTGGGCCGTCGTTTGGCAAGTTAAGTCCGACTATGGGAATGCCACGAGTTCCGGAAAGGGTGATGTTCAGTTCCACGGGGATGGAAAACGTGAGTACGCCACTTCCGGGCACACCTTTCGTGAAATCCGTTCAGTGAGCCTTCTGGAAAGTCATTCTGACACCATTGTTCCGTTGCATCAACTCTATTCGGAAAGCAGTCGAAGGGGCCGACGGGACGAGACAAAGGGACTCATCGCTGAGCTTTTGCCGGGCGTCGAAGACTTGGAAATCCTCACGGAAGGCCACCTGCCCGTACTCTATTTCGTCTACAAGGACGGTGCCGTTCCAGCCGCGCTAGCGGGCGACGGGATCTTCGCATTGGTGCAGCTAGCCCTGGAACTCGCTGCTTGCGGCGGGGGGTTGATGCTTCTCGAAGAACCCGAGGTGCATCAACATCCTGGAGCGATCCGCCAAACCATGCGGGCAATCCTGGCTGCTGTGCGGCGGGATATCCAGGTGGTGCTTACCACGCACAGCTTGGAACTGATCGACGCACTTCTCGCGGAATCGTCCGAGGAGGACGTTGAGAGGCTTTCCCTCTATCGGCTGCAACTCGAAAATGGGTTACTGATTTCTCATCGGATCCCGGGTTCGGAAGTCGAGTTCTCGCGCACCGAAGTCGAGAAGGACTTGCGATGAAGGAGTCGGTCATCCTGTGTGAAGGCTATCACGACCGGGCTTTCTGGGGCGGGTTGCTCGAGCACTTGGGTTGTACCGATCCGGGCAAGCGGCCAGGGAAGACAGGGAGGGCATCCGTGCTCGACCCATGGGGCGATCCCGTGGTCAGAGGGCATTTCGGCTATCGTTCCAAGAGCGACCGCTTTGTTCGTATCTTCCATTGCGGCGGAAAGAGAAATGTCTTGAGGGAGGCCCAAAACCGTCTGCGGGAAGAAGGGAACAGGGTGCGGCAGCGAGCGTCGCTCGGGCGCTTGGCAAGACTGGTCATTACGGTCGATCCGGACGTGAATGCGGATGGTTCCGGGGTCGAAACCGGCTTCCGGCAGCAGGATTTGCGCTCACTCGTCAGCGAATTTGACTCTTCAGCCACTGAGAATACCGAGGGCGACATTTTGCTGTTCGGAGGAGCGACGGCCGTTTCACTCGTCCGTTGGGAAGCAAGTGATCCCCCGGGCCCCGGACTTCCAAACCAGCAAACCCTGGAACGTCTTGTCTGCGCCGCAGTGTTGGCTGCGTATCCGGATCGGGGAGCGGCCGTCCAGAGCTGGCTCGACTCGCGGCCGAAAGGGCCGGAGGCCGGTCCGAAAGAGTTCGCCTGGTCCCACATGGCAGGCTGGTACGCGGAGCACGCCTGTGAAGCGTTTTACCGCGCCGTTTGGAACGACGCTCAAGTCGCCGGCGAGTTGGAAACCCGTTTGCGCCAGTCCGGAGCGTGGCGAGTTGCTGAAGCTTTGGCGGAGTGAAGCTCGGCACTTCAGGTCACCCATCCGATAGGCTCTCAGTTCGACTCCAACGAGCGGGCGCCGTCGAAGCGGACTTCGTGCGTGGTGAGTCCGTAGAAGATTTTGCGGGCGGAGACTTCGGAGAAGGGGGCGCCGACGTACTTCTGGTGGTACAGTTCCGCGTCGGCGTGGCCGTTGCCGTCGAGGATCAGCAACTCCTTGGCGTCGGCGTAGGTCATGCGGGGTGCCCGGGCGGTGAACGTGCGGCCCTTGACCACGACGTTCCCCAACGCTTCCAACTCCATGGCCCGGTCGCGTCCGGTCGGCAGGCGCATCTCGGCGACCGACAACTGCTCGCAGGTGATGAGCACGCCGTCGGGGCCGAGCGTGTCGGGATCGTCCGGGTCGAGCGCGGCTTGCCAGGCGTCGACCGGTCCGTAGGCCGTGCGCACCCGATCGTGAAACGCCATCTCGCGATGGTGAAGATTGCCCTCGATCGAGCCTTCAAAGCGGACGTTCAGGCACGTGAGCCGGTTCTTGTCGGGGCCGGCCGAGGGGCGAGGGGCGAGGGGCGAGGGGCGAGGGGCGAGAGTCGACCGATTCTCGCTTCCGGCCTCTGGACTCTCAACTCTCAACTCTCGACTCTCAACGCGGGAGGCCAGCAACTCGGGCGACCCGCGGCGGACGGTTGTCACCCGGCCCGGGCCGCTGGCGACGGTGTCGCCGCTTACCAGATTGAGGTTCACGTCGGCCACGTGCGTCTCGTCCAGCGACAACGGCCCTCGTTCGTCGAAGGAGCGGTTCTCAAGCAGCGTGCCGCCTTGACAAACGATCCGCTCGACCTCCGGCTGACCGTGCCGATCTTCGAACTCGTCGAAGCGGACCGGACGCGCGAAGATTACGTCTAGTATCTCGGTGGAAAGATCAGTCTCTTGACGTCGAGCGGCCGATTGCGGCTGCCGGCTGTCGGCGACGACCGAGCCCTCGAAGCGGGCCGTCAGGCCATCGAACGTCATTCGCCTCTGCCATTGGACGCGCAAACGCCCGGGATTGTCGAGCGGCCGACCTTCGAGATCGCGATCCAGCGGCAGCTCCATCCAACCGGGGGCGTCGATCCCGAGCCGGTTGGCCCCGCCCTCCAGTCGGATGCTCGAGGCGGGGTCGGAACCGCTGAGTGTCAGACCACGACCCTCGAAGCGGGCCGGGTTGCCGGTGACGGTCACCTCCCGGTCGGGTCGGCTGGCATGGATTACTTCGATCCGCTCGCCACAGACCACCACGGGCAGTTCGCCGGGCTGGGCCGTGCGAGTTTCGGTCAGCCGGACATCGCCTTCAACCGTCAGCTCGTCCAGTTCCGAAGTCTTCTCCTCGAGGAGCACCTTTGCCTGCAGCAGGCGGCCGACGATCTCGAAGTGCTGCGGAGACTCCGTCGGGGAGCCGTGCGTGTCGGCCGAACGGGGCAGAGCCAGCATCGACCTTGTTGTGCCCGTCGATCCGGTTGGGCCGGCCGGAGCCGCCTCGGGCAGCCTGCGGGATCGCGGCCGAGGCGCAGCGCGGCCGGCCGTTCCGCCCGGCGGCTGATGGGCTCCGCCAGGGGCGAGGTTTCCAGCGGCTTGACCGTGCCCGGCTTGAGGCTCCGGCGCCTGCTTGAACCACACGCCCAACTCCTGGACGGTCCCGCTGATCTGGGAGGAATCGAGCACGACCTGGCCCAGGGCCACCATCCGATCCGGACGGACCTGGACGCGGTCGTTGGGACCGGCCGGCGGCAGCTCGAACAGGTAGAAGTGGATCGCCGCGGCGGTCAGCCGCCCAAGCCGGCCGTATTCGAGTTCGGCGTTTCCCGTGAGCGAGATCACCGGCTGCCCCTCGTGCGGACGGAGGTGCAAGAGCCTGGCCCACCGGGCGGTGAAGGGCTCTTCGGGCTTCTCCTCCGTTTCCGCGCGAAGCCAGCCGGGCCCTTCGGCCATCACCTGGCCCAGCCGTCCCGATTCGGCCAACTGGTACTGGAGTCGCCGGGCGTGGATTTCGTTTTGGCCCTGCTTGAGGAAGACCTCTTCGGAGCCGTCGACCCTGTCGAGCACGATCAGGCCGCTCTCGAAGTCGTACTCCAGCCGTTCCCCCCGCGCGTCGACCTGCTGGCTCGGGGCGCGAACGACCACCGGCGTACCCGTGGCTTCGATCCGGCGGGGGTGCAGATCCAATGGAGACGAGCGTTCGGCTTGGGGTTTGGCCGGCGGGTCCTTGGCTTGCGTAGGCGCCGTGTTTCGGGGTCGGGCGAAGAAGATCGAGAGCTTTTCGCAATTCAATTGATCGACCGGGCCTTCCGGGTGCACGCGCAGCACGTCGACCTGATCCTCGAAGGTGGCCACCTGCAGGATCAGGTCGAACCGGAATGGGCCGCGGCAGGTGATTTCGATCGGCAGGCTCGTGTCGAGGTCCGACTTCGCCGGGAGCCCTTCGGCGGATGCCGTCTTCCGTTCGCCCGGCACTAATCGCTGCCGGCTGAAATCGAGGTGGAGCTGTTCCAGCCGCGTGACTTCGACCCACTCGATGCCGTCGACGTTCAGCCCTCGCTCGCTTGTTCCCTCCTCGCCCTGGGAGCTCAAAAGCTCGATCCACATTTGGCGGCCGCGGCCGTAGTGGCGTCCCAGGCGGAAATCGACGGCGTGCGGGATCCAGATCCGCTCTTCGTTGAGGTCCACGTCGCGGGTCACCACTTCCAGGTTGTCTTCAGGGCCGGGCGATTCGCCGTCGCTTCGGATCTTGATCTGTCCTTTCAGCTTGCCGCTGACCAGCCGGCCGATCTGTGCCCGACGCAGATCAACAGGCCGGTCGAACTCCAAGACGGCGCCGTCCGGGGCTTCGAGAATGATGGCGCGACGTTGTTGGCGGTCGGCACCCGCCGCTCTTCCGTCGGGCATGAAGATCATCGTGCAGGGACGGATCTCGACCTTCTTTCCGTCGTCGAGCCTGGTGTAATCCTCCAAGAGCAGCTTCACTTGGTCGATTTCCAGGATCTTGGGGTTGTCCAATTCCCAGGAGCCCGGCGGGAAGAGGCCCGCCAATTCCGCCCGCCAACGTTCCTTCGCCGCGTGAGCCCGCTTTTCCAGTTCCTCCTCCGAGAGTTGCCCCGATTCCTCCCGGTCGGCCGAGGGCTCGATCAGCGGCACGGCGACCAGGGCGTACGCCCAATAGGCCACCAGCACGATCGCGAAGCTGCCGCCGATGCGGATGACGCGGGCCATGAAAGTGACTAGGGGCGAGGGGTGAGGGGTGAGGGGCAAGGGGTGAGGGGTGAGGGGCCCAGGGGCCAGAGGTCGGGAGACCGGCCACGGCGCGCGCAACGAAGGACCGCCGCTTGGCGTGGGTCTCCTGCGGCCGCCGAAACCGGGGCGCGAGTCACGAGACGGGCCACGGCGCATTCTGTAAACGGTGTCCTCGCGGCCCTCGCCCCTCGTCCCTCACCTCTCATCCCTCGCCCCTCATGTCAAGTAGGGTTGAATCACGTCGTCCCAGCGGCGCTGGGTTTTGAGGATCAATTCGACGGTTTCACGGACCGCGCCGGCTCCGCCCGGCGCCGTGGTTACGTAGTCGGCCGCCCGGCGAAGCTCGGATGCCGCGTCGGCCACGGCCACGCCGAGCCCCGCGGCGCGGACCGCGGGCAAATCGGGGAGGTCGTCGCCGATGTAGCAAAGCTGTGGGAGTGAAAGCCCTAGCTCTTCGAGAATCTCGCGCGTGGCGGCGAGCTTGTCGTCGGCGCCCTGACGGACGATCTCCACGCCCAGTTCGGCGGCGCGTATCTTCAACACCTGCGAGCTGCGCAGCGTGACCATGCCGAACCGGTAGCCGGCCTTGTGCCAAAGGGCGATGCCCATGCCGTCGCGGATGTGGAACCGCTTGGTCTCGATCCCCTGGTTGTCGAGCACCACGCGGCCGTCGGTGAGCACTCCGTCGACGTCGGAGAGGATGAGCTCGATTTGCCGGCACTGCTGGTCGACGTTCATGGACCCTCCTCGCGTTCGCGAAATACGCGACATTCCGGCTTCCCCGGAGGGCCGGCACGCTCCGGGACCCGCTTGGGCAGCATGCCCACCACGTCGGTCACGTCGATCAACCCGACGGGCCTGCCGTCGGCGTCGACTACCGGCAACTCGCTGATCTTGTGCCGGGCCATGATCGCCACGGCCTCGAGCATCCGGGAGCCGACCCGGATCGAAAGCGGATCGGCGGTCATCATGCTTCGCACCGGCGAGTCGAGGTCGCGGTCGCGGCGGTGCTCGAAGAGCCGGGCGAGATCACTGTCGGTGAAGATTCCGGTGAGCCTGCCGTCGCGATCGACCAGCATGATGGCCCCGGTCCGCCGGCCCGGCACGCTCTGGGTGACGAACACCTCTCGAACCGTCTTCACCTCGGGCGCCACCCGGCACTGCTCCAGGCCGCGGCAGTGATCCTCGACCTTGCTGAGCTTCCGGCCGAGACTCCCGCCGGGATGGAATCGGGCGAAGTCTTCCCGGTCAAAGGCCCGCATCTGGCTGGTGACCAGGGCCAAGGCGTCGCCGAGGGCGAGCATGGCGGTCGTGCTCGTCGTGGGAGCGAGCCCCAGCGAGCAGGCCTCCTCAAGCGGCCCAAGCTCGAGGGTGACGGTCGCCGCGCGTCCCAGTGTGCTGTCGGCCCCACCGGTAATGGCGAGAATCGGCACGCCCAATTGGGTCAGCGAGGGGAGCAGCCGAACCACTTCTTCGGTCTCTCCGCTTTGGGAGAGGACGAGGATCACGTCATCCGGATGAATTCGCCCCAGGTCGCCGTGGACCGCTTCGGCCGGATGAAGACAGTGACTCCGCGTGCCGGTCGAGGCCAACGTGGCCATGATCTTCTGGCCCACGAGGCCCGCCTTCCCCATGCCCGAGACGATCACGCTCCCGCGGCACTCGTAAAGATGCCTCACCGCCTGACAGAATTCGTCGTTTAGGCGATTGGCCAACTGGGCGAGCGATTGGCTCTCCCAGAGGAGGATCTGCCGGGCCGAGCGGAGCTGCTCGAAGGGACTCAACTTGGCCGGCCGCGCGGCGGCTTCCGAGCTCATCGACTTGTCATCCTTGACTGAAAGTCGCTTGACGGACGGAGGAAAAGCGGGCCGATTGTACCCGCTCGGGCGATGTGCGACAACTTCGGCTCGCAGCAGGTGCTCGACTTCGGTCACGATCTTCCAGGCAAGGCAGCAGGAAATGGCTGCCCAAGTTTTCCACGCTGCCTAACTTTCCCATCTCGGGACTGATCGGGCTTTACCCCCGAGATCGTCGACGCAAAGAGCCTTGGATAGGCATGGTCATCCCCAAGGTTCTTGCTATGCTCTTGTACTTGGCCGAGCGGTGGCGGGCCCCACACTGGGGTCGCCTGAGTTTGGGCGTGTCGATATAATTCGGTGCTTTGGGCAATTTGGTGGTAGTGCAAGGTAAGGTAGTCGCATGAGTCAGCTTGACACGATACCGACGCGTTCCGCCCGATCTTCACCGATCCCGGGACTCGCGGCCGAAACCCTGTACGACAAGTGCATGGCCCTGGCCAGGAACCTGTGGTGGAGTTGGCACCCGGAGGTGATCAACCTCTTCCGCGACCTGGACCCCATTCGCTGGCGGCAATTGGATCATAATCCCATCGCGCTATTGAGTGAGTTCACCGCGGATCGGCTGGAGACCCGGGCGGCGGAACTCGTGCTCTATAGTCGCGTCAACCAGGCGTACCGGCGGCTGAAAGAGTACCTCACCGAAACCCCCCTTTGGAGGCTTACCCATGCCGGTGTGCTGGGCTCCAAGCCCGTGGCCTATTTCTCGCTCGAGTTTGGTGTCCACGAGTCGGTGCCCATCTATTCCGGTGGTTTGGGGGTGCTCTCGGGCGACCATATCAAGAGTGCCGGTGGGCTAGGTGTCCCCCTGGTGGCGATCGGACTCTTTTACGATCAGGGATATTTCAAGCAGCACCTGGACCTGGAGGGTTGGCAGGAGGAGGAATATCTCGACACCAAGGTGGAAAACCTCCCGATGGAGCCCGCCCGAGGGCCCGACGGCAAGCCGATCACCGTGGAAATCCAGACCCGAACCGGCCGTGTCTTGGCCAAGGTGTGGTTGATGCGGGTGGGCCGGGTGGACCTTTACCTGCTCGATTGCGACGTGGAGGGCAACAGTCCCGAGGACCGGGAACTGACCAGCCGGCTCTACGGTGGCGACAATCGCACGCGAATCCGCCAGGAGACGGTCGCCGGCGTCGGCGGGGTGCGGGCGCTTCGCGCGTTGGGGATCACGCCGGGCGTCTACCATCTGAACGAGGGCCACAGCGCCTTTGCCACCCTGGAAGCGACCCGCGAGCAGATGCGCGACGACGGCAAGAGCTTCGACGAAGCCCTGCGCGACGTGGCCCAGCACACCGTTTTTACCACGCACACGCCGGTCCCCGCCGGGCACGACCGCTTTGACGGCGGCCTGATCGAGGAGCACCTGGGTCCCTTGCGCGACGAGTTGGGCATCTCGTTCGAGCAACTGATGGGCCTGGGGCGCGTCGAGCCGAAAAACGAGCAGGAGCCTTTCTGCATGACCGTGCTGGGGCTGAAGCTGTCGCGGCGGGCCAACGCCGTCAGCGCGTTGCACGGGCACGTCACCCGGCGGATGTGGGCCCATCTTTGGCCGTGGCGCGTGGAGGAGGAGATCCCCATCGGGCACATCACCAACGGCGTCCACATTCCCAGTTGGCTCGCCTGGCAGATGCAGGTCCTTTACGACCGCCACTTCCCGCCCGACTGGCGCGACCGAATGGGCGAGCCCGAGGTTTGGCAGAGGATCCACAGCGTCGATCCGGGCGAGCTTTGGGAAACGCACCATGCGTTGAAGAACCTGCTGTTGGCGTTTGTGCGTCGGCGCGTCAGCCGTCAGTGCCGCCGGCGGGGTGAGAGTGACGAAGTCGTCGAGACCGCCCGAAACATGCTTGATCCCAACGTGCTCACCATCGGGTTCGCCCGGCGGTTCGCCACCTACAAGCGGGCCGACATGTTCCTGACCGACCTGGATCGGATCTTGGCGATCGTCAACGACACGGACCGGCCGCTTCAGTTCATCTTTGCCGGCAAGGCCCACCCGGCCGACCAGCCCGGCAAGGAACTGGTCCAGAGAATCGCCAACCTCAGGCACGATCCCCGGTTTGCCGGGCGGATCGCGTTTGTGGAAGATTACGACATCAACGTCTGCCGGCACTTGATCCAGGGGGTCGACGTCTGGCTGAACAATCCCCGGCGGCCCCTGGAGGCTTCCGGCACCAGCGGCCAGAAGGCGGTGCTCAACGGGGCCTTGAACCTCTCAATCCTCGACGGTTGGTGGGCCGAAGCCTACGACGGCACGAACGGGTTTGCCCTCAGCAAGGGCACGAGCCACGTCGACCCGAAAGTCACCGACGCCCGCGACGCCGAATCCCTCTACCGAACCCTGGAAGAGGAGGTCATTCCGCTCTACTACGACCGCGACGTCGACGGTTTGCCGCAGCATTGGATCAAGCGGATGATGAACTCCATCAGTTCGCTGGCCTGGCGGTTTAGTGCCCATCGCATGGTGGCCGACTACGTGCTCTCCGCCTATTTGCCCGCCTCCGGCGGCGTGAGTTGCGACATGAGCAACCGGTAAGAGCGTGTTTGAAGCCGAATGCCCGAAATCTACGAGCACCGCCACACGGTTCGCGACGACGAGATCGACGGGCTGGGGCACGCCAACAACGTGGCCTACGTCTATTGGATGCAGTCGGCGGCCGTGGCCCATTCCGCCGCCCAGGGCTGGCCGGGCGAGCGGTACCGCCACATGGGTTTCGGCTGGGTCGTACGCTCACACACGATCGAGTACCGCCAGCCCGCCTCCCCGGGCGATCCAGTCGTGGTGCGAACCTGGGTGGCCACCATGAAAAAGGCCACTTCGGTCCGACGCTACAAGATCCTCCGCGCGTCAGACGACGTTCTTCTGGCGACCGCGGAAACGAAGTGGGCCTTCATCGACTTCACCACCGGCCAGCTCACCCGAATCCCCCGCGAAGTGGCCGAGGCGTTTCAGGTGATTGATGAGTGATGATTGATGAGTGATGAACGGCGGTTGAAGGAGGCGTTCCACTGCCGCGGCGACGAAAGCACATGCGTGAGATAGTGCCGCGAGTCTCAATCCCCGTTGTGAAGAATTCAGAGGATCGCTCCCATGAACGTGCTCGTCATCATCGGTCACCAGAACCAAGGCAGTTTTTGTCACGCGATCGCCGAAGCGGCCGTTGAAGAGTTAAGGGCGGCGGGCCACGAGGTGATCTACCACGATCTGCACGAGGAGGGCTTCGATCCGGTCCTCCCTCACGAGGAAATTCGCAAGGGCGCCGAGCGAAGCCCGATCGTCCGGAAGCACTGCGAGGAGCTGACCGCGGCCGACGGCTACGTGGTGGTCCATCCCAACTGGTGGGCGATGCCGCCGGCAATCCTCAAGGGATGGATCGACCGCGTCTTCTGCCAGGGCGTGGCTTACGAGTTCGGCGAGGCGGGCGCCGTCCGCACCCATCTCAAGGGGAAGAAGGCCGTCGTGTTCACGACCTCGAACACGCCCCGCGACGTGGAGATGAAGCTCTTCGGCGACCCCCTGGAAAACCTCTGGAAAAACTGCATCTTCGGCTTCGTCGGCGTGGAAGACTTCCATCGCCTGAACTTCGAATCGATCGTGCTGAGCACCCCCGACCAGCGCCGCGAGTGGCTGGACCAAGTCCGCCGGACGGTCAAGGAGCAGTTTCCTCCGCGCTAGTCTCTTGGGGGATCGGTATCCGACACCAGCCCACAACGCGACGGCAACGCTCACAACGGAAGCTCCGTTCCTATTCCCTGCTCCCTGGCTTTGTGATAGACGCGAATGGCCGTGGCCATGTCGTCCAGGGCCAGGCCGAGATTGATGCTGATCGTGCGCTCGTCGTCTCTTTCGCGACCGGGCTTCTTGCCGGCGGCGATTTCACCCAAGTCGGCGTAGGGGTAGGGAGTGTGTTTGAAATAGCCGACCTCGCGGTAGTAGCCCATTTGTCGGGTGTCGTCGGTGGCGAGCTTGTCGGCTTCCTTCAGGGCTGCACCCTTCCAATAGGAATCAAAGTCCACGGGACTGGCGAACGCTCCCTCGGCGAGCCAGCCCGCCTCGATCACGGGCGTCGGGTCCTTTAGGATCGGGCCGCTGGTGACCACGAGGTCCGAGCCGACGACGGCCTCCTTGGGGCTCCCCACCACCTCGATCTCCACGTTCACCGTTTCGGCCATTTCCCCTGCGAACTTCTCGGCCGCTTCCCGGGAAACGTCGTAGGCCCTGACCTTCGTAAGAGGGAACACGCACGCCAGGGCTTCGAGATTGCTGCGCCCCTGCACGCCGCAGGCGAGGATGCCGACGGTCGACGAGTCCCGCCGGGCAAGGTATTTTGCGGCAACGGCCGTGGCGGCTCCCGTCCGCTTCGCCGTGATCCAGGTTGCGTCCATCACCGCGATGGGAATGCCCGTGTCGGGATCGTTGAGGATCAGGAGCCCGCTGATGTAGGGCAAATTCTCTTTCGGATTCTCCGGATAGCCCGAGACCCACTTCATGCCGGCGGAGCGAAGGCTTGGTATGTAGGCCGGCATGGCGTGGATGAAGGCGTCCTTGCGGGTGTGGATACCGGGCTTGGGCGGCATCTCCACCCGGCCCTCGCCCTTCTCCCTAAACATGCTCTGGAGGGCATCGATGATCTCCGTCATGGGGAGCCCGACCCGCTCGACGTCACTTCGGCTCAAGTACAGCAGGCTGCTCATTTTGTTCGGCTCCGATTGAAATTCCCCCAACGGCCGAAACATCATACCACGTATTGCCCCGCACTTGTACAATGGCGGCTGTCCTTCGCCCTGAGAAGAGCCACGATTATTGATCGAGAAGGGATCTTCCATGAGCAAATCCCTATCCGCGGGAGTGGCATCGGTCCTGTTCGTCTTGTCGGCAGTCCTGGGAACCTGTCTTGCCGAGGAGAAATCGACGGCCGAGATGGCCGTCCTCTGGCAGATCGGAGCGGCGGACAACGACACGTCGGAATTCGCCCTCGCGCCGGGAGACTATGCGCGGTACGGCCAACCGGGCGCCTTTGTCGTCGGTCGCTCCAATCCAAAAGAGGACTGGCCGTACGTGCATCCGGGGCCGGCCGACGCCGGCTGGGCCCCGGGCAAGCCGCAGGCGTTCGTGGTTCTGTTCGGTCTTGAAGCGGCGTCCCCCGGGCCGTGCCGGCTGGTGCTCGATTTGGCCGACACCCAGCGGTCGAGTCCGCCGCGTCTGCGCGTCGAGATCAACGACCAAGCCTGGGAGCACGAAACGCCCAAGGGCGCCAGCGATGCATCGGTTTTCGGCGACCCGTCGAAAGGCCGCGAGCACGTCATCACGATCGACGTGCCGGCCGAGACGTTGAAGGCGGGAAACAACGTCGTCAGCATTACGACCCTGTCCGGCTCGTGGATGCTCTGGGACGCCCTGCTCTTTGAAGGGCCACCTGGATTGGCGCTGACCGAGCCGCAATCGGCCATTTGTTCCGTCGAGGTCAAGACGGCGCTGGTCCGCCGTGAGGACAAGCTCCTCCAGCCGGCCACGGTGAAGATTCTTCACGTTGGCCCGCCCATCGAGGGCGCCCTCCACGTGGAAGGTTCCGCGCCTCGGCCGGTCTCGCTGAAGCCGGGTCTCCAGGCGGTCGAGGTGTTGTTTTCCCCGGTCCCTTCTCCGACGAAAGCGATGCTGGAACTGCGAACCGGCGCTCGCGCTTCAGACGAACGGCCGATCCACCGCGAGCCGGTGCGGAAATGGGAGATCCACCTCATCCACCAGACGCACCTCGACATTGGCTACACCCACACGCAGGAAGAGGTTCTCCAGCGCCAGGTCGGCTTCCTGTACAAGGCCCTGGAACTCATCCAGGAGACCGCCGACTACCCTGACGACGCGAAATTCAAGTGGCACCCCGAAGGAATGTGGGCGATTGACGAGTTTCTTCGCACGGCCACGGAAGAGAAACGCCGGGAGTTCCTCGACGCCGTCCGCAACGGTTCGATTCATCTCGATGGATTCTACGTCCACATGATGACCGGTTTGGGGACCGAAGAAGAGTTGCTCCAGTTGATGCAGCCGGCGAAGGAGTTCGAGCAGAAGCACGGCGTCGAGGTGACGGCGGCCATCGGATCCGACGTGCCCGGCTATACCTGGGGTCTCGTTTCCGCCATGGGCCAGCAGGGCCTGAAATACCTCAACACCGGCCCGAACAACAACCACCGGCTGGGATACATCTATCTCCTGGGGAACAGGCCGTTCTACTGGGCCGATCCGTCCGGGGAGCACCGAATCCTCTGCTGGATGGTTCCCAACAGCTACATTCACTTTTGGGGGGGGCGTCATCAGGACCTCGGCTCGGCCGTCCTGGAATTCATCGACCATTACCTGGTGGCCAAGGACTACCCGTACGATATTGCCCAAGTCCGCCACGAAATCGGCGGCGACAACGGCCATCCTGATCCCAGCCTCGCCCGGCAAGTCAAGCGCTGGAACGAGCAGTACGCCTACCCGCGGATCATCCTCAGCACCAACACGCGGCTCTTCTCCGAGTTTGAGAAGCGCTACGGCAAGGACTTGCCCGTCCTCTCCGGTGATCTGACGCCCTACTGGGAAGACGGGGCCGCTTCGACCTCGGCCGACTTGGCCGTCAATCGTCGCGCCAAGGAAAGCCTTGCTCAAGCGGAGCGGCTCTGGACAATGCTCAACCCCCGGGCGAAACTGCACGACCGCTTTCGCGAGGCCTGGCACAACGCCATCATGTACGACGAGCACACCTGGGGCGCTCATAGCAGCATCTCTCAGCCCTTCAGCGAATTCACGATTTCCCAGGAGAAGTTCAAGCAGCGATTCGCATGGAACACCCGCGACATCGCCGATCAGATTCTCGGCCAAGTCACGGCTCCGGTCGTCGCGAAGGGCTCGAAGACGATCGACCTCTACAATACGGCGTCATGGGATCGTGCCGGCGTGGTGATGCTTCCGCCGACGCTCTCCGCCGCCGGGGACCGTCTTCTCGACGCGGCCGGCGGCGCCGTTCCCACGCAGCGGCTCCCCTCGGGCGGGCTGGCGGTTCTCGCCCCCACGATCCCCGCCTTCGGCGCGGCGCGGTTCACACTCGAAGCCGGCAAAGCCGCGACTTCCGGCGACGTCGTCGCCAAAGGCCGCGTGCTGGAAAACGGCAAGATCCGGATTGAAATCGACCCTGAGAACGGCTCCATCAAGAGCCTCGTCAGCAAGGCGCTCGGCCGGGAGCTTGTCGATCGCAAGAGCGGGTTCGGTCTGAACGACTATCTCTACACCCTGGGGCGCGTCACCGGCGAAGGGTACAGCCGCATTACGACTGGCGCAACCGTAGTCGTCGAGGACGCCGGGCCGGTCGTGGGCACGATCAGGATCGAGTCGGCCGCCCCGGGCTCGGCCAAGCTGGTGCGCCGCGTCCGAATCTACGACGGTCTGGACCGCGTCGACCTCATCAACGACTTGGACAAGGCAAGGGAGCTCGAGCCGGAAAGCGTCTATTTCGCCTTCCCGTTTGATGTTCCCGATGGCCAGCCCCGTATCGAGGTGCCCTTTGCGGTGGTCCGCCCGGAGAAGGACCAACTCCCCGGGGCGAACCGGAACTACTATTGCGTCGAGCGTTGGCTGGATGTCTCCAACGCCGATTACGGCGTGACCTGGGTCACTCGCGACGCGCCGATGCTCAAGTTCCACCCCTTCAAAATCATCGGGCGCGGCCGAGGTTGCCTGCCGGTGGCGAGCATGATGTACGACACAACTCCCGACGGCGTGCTCGAATTCTGGGATCGCAAAATTGAGCCGACCGCGTTCTTCTACTCCTGGGTGATGACCAACCATTGGGAAACGAACTACCGGGCCTACCAGGAGGGGCCGCACCGCTTCCAGTACACGCTGTTGCCGCACGCCAACTATGACCAGGCCGCCGCCCAGCGCGGTGCGAGGAGCGTCGCTCAGCCACTGTTGGCGTTTCCCGCAGATCCCGCTCAGCCGATCCTGAAGCCGGCGCTTCGCATCGAAGGAGACGGCGTGGTGATCACGTCGCTCAAGCCCAGCCGTGACGGCAAGGCACTGATGGCGCGAGTGTTCGCCGCCTCTGGTCAGCCCGAACGGTTCACCTTGAAATACGCCGAGCCCAAGCACGCCTACCTCAGCGAACCGCAGCAGTCCCGCGGGCACAAGATCGAAGGCCCGATCGACCTGCCAGGCTACGGCGTCGTCACTCTTCGTCTGGAGCCACAGTAAGCCGGGCGCGCCGGCAATGCTCGCAACTGGAAATCAGCAGCATACCCCTGTAGCAGACCGATTTGACCGAAGGAGAACACCGAATGAAAGAGCCTGCAACCGACTCCAGACGACGGGGCCCCACTCCGCCGCAAACCCGGATGGTCTTCTTGCTTGGCATCGCCCTCTCGGCCGCGACCTGTCTGGCCCAGGGCGGCGGTCTGCTGCGTCTGACGTTGCCGTCGCAAGTCTATGCCGTCCCCGGCGTCGAGACGAGCATCTACTACGACAACGTCGTCCTTACCGAAACACCGGAGACATGCCGGTTCCAGGTGACGTGCGATATCGGCACAGCCGAGAAGCGACGTTGGACCGTAACGGCGAGGCCGGCCGACGTTGGCGACCACCCACTCAACGTGACCGTTTGCGACGACGCCGGCAACGAGTTGGGCCGCGCCGCCACGACCCTCAAGGTCGTCCCGGCCGACACGGGCCCCGACCGCTCGATCCGGCTCTTGATCGTGGGCGACAGCCTTCCGCACGCCACGACCTATTCCAACGAGATCGCGCGGCTCCTCTCGCTCCCGGGCAACCCGAGCTGGAAACTGCTCGGCACGCACCGTCCGCCTGCCGCCGCCGAGGGCGTGGCCCACGAAGGCTACGGCG
>JBDRTC010000626.1:0-19902 GCA_043824335.1 Planctomycetota bacterium
ACCGGTGCCTCTCCTCTGTTGCCGGACGGTCATAACTCCAAGAAAGCCAGGGGCTTCGGCGCATCGGTGAACAGAGAAGAGGCACCGGTACTCCCCTGGCGAGAATGCGGAGTACGCTTCCACCGGATGAACCAAAAAAAAGGCGGCCAGCCTGCACAAGCCGCGACACGCGTGCCGGGGGCGGGACCCCGGCGGAGTGAACCAATCGCCAACTGGGTCGTGGGTACGGGCCCCCAAAAAAGCTCTGCGGTGACCGTACCCTCCGGCGTCACCCTCACTCGCGCGGTCCGGCGACCTATCCTAGCCAGCGGTTAACCCTCAAATCAGGTTGCCCGATCTCTCCGAAGCTGGGCGCCGGAGCCACGACGTCACGCAACTCGACGGCGCGGGGTCAACCATGGTCGAGCAGGCTGGCCACCCTATGCAAACAGTCTGGTTTGTCCCGAAGGAGCCGTTAGATCAAGGGGCCGCACACCGGCACTCGCTCCCCGAGGGAGGGGAATGTCGACCCCACACATCATAAGAGTGTATCGATTTACCCGATCGTTTCAAGCGTTTTTTCACCTCGAACCGTATTTTTTTCTTTCTCCGCTGGTCAGGGCCACGGGGCCCTTGTATGGTCTGGTAGACCGTGCAAGAATCTCTCTTTTGCTCCCTTCCGCATTTCCTCCCCACGAGGAGTGGGCCAAAAATGAAGCTGGTACCCCTGGGCGAGAACGTCGTGATCCGACGGCTGGAAGCGGAAGAAGTCACCGCCGGCGGCATCGTGCTGCCCGACACGGCCCAAGAAAAGCCTCGACAAGGCCGAGTGCTGTCGGTGGGAGACGGCCGCCTCCTGGCCGACGGCTCCCGCGCCCAGCACCAAGTTGCCGAGGGGGATCGCGTGCTGTTCGCCACCTACGCCGGGAGCGAAGTGGTCGTCGACGGAGAGGATCTGTTGATCATGGACGAGGACGAGATCCTGGCCGTGGTCCTCTGAACGGCCGGCCGTTTGCCTGTTTTTCTCGTTCGGCCAAGCTAAAATGGAGAGGGGCCCCTGGCGACCGCCGGGAATAACCGATCCCTTTCTGACGGATTTATCCTGTGCGGCTCGGCAGGGCCGGTTTCCTGTCGGCAAGCTCACGGACTCGACGACCGGTTTCGCTCACTGAGGTCGAACATGATCCTCCGACCACGACTCCACCAATCTCTTCCGCTTACCGTGACCGCGTTGGCAGTCGCCCTGTTGGCAGCGGCCGTTCCCGCAACGGCCGATCCACCTGACCCAGGCGCCTCGGGGGCCCAGAGGGCACACCTCCAGGTGGTCGATCGTGCGGTCAACTTTCTGAGGACCAAGGGACAGGCCCCGGACGGCTCTTACGCCGCGATCAACGGTCCGGGAGTGACGGCGGTAGTGACTGCGGCCATTCTCCGTAGCGGCCGAGGTCCGAACGACCCGGTGGTGGCCAAGAGCCTCCGGTATCTGGAGGGGTTCATCCAACCCGACGGCGGAATCTACCGGCCCGAGGGCCTCTACCGAAACTACGAAACCTGCCTGGCCGTCCTCTGCTTCACCGAGGCCAACCGGGACGGACGCTACGATAAGGCGCTCAAGGATGCCGACCGGTTCCTCAAGGGCATGCAATGGGACGAGGGAGAAAATCACGACCCGACGAGCGACTTTTACGGCGGCGCCGGCTATGGGAGCCACGAGCGGCCCGACATGTCGAACACGCAGTTTCTCCTCGAAGCGCTGGTGGCCGTCGGCAACGGCCCCGAAGACGAGGCGATCCAAAAAGCCCTGATCTTCGTCTCCCGGTGCCAGAACCTGGAAACCGAGCACAACACCACCAAGTTCGCCTCCAAGAATCCGGATGGCGGCTTCTACTACACCGCCGCCGCCGGCGGCGACAGCAAGGCGGGCGAGACCCCCAACGGCGGCTTGCGAAGCTACGCCTCGATGACCTACGCCGGTCTGAAGAGCATGATCTACGCCGGCGTGGGCCCCGACGATCCCCGTGTCAAAGCCGCCTTTGAGTGGATCCGAAAACACTACGACCTCAAGAGCAATCCCGGCATGGGAAACCAGGGGCTCTACTACTACTACCACACGTTCGCCAAGGCGTTGGACGCGATGGGCGTCGACGTGATTGAAGGCCCCGACGGCACCAAGCACGATTGGCGCCGCGAACTTCGCGAAGAGCTTTCCAAGCGTCAGCGGCCCGACGGCTCCTGGATCAACGAGAGTTCCCGCTGGCTCGAGGGCGACCCCAGCCTGGTCACCGGCTATGCGCTGCTGGCCCTCTCCTACTGCCGCCCGGCGGCCGCACCAGAGCAGTAGTCGCCACCCCGCCGGCGGCCTGAACTCAAATGGGCTCGCCCAAGTGCGTGCCCAAGTTCGTGCGGCAGTTGTACTGCCGCACGTTCTCCGCGCCCACTCTCTTTTCGCCGCCGCCTGCACTCCAAAGGAAAAGCTTCCCTTCGAGGAGCAGGCATGGTTTAATCGGTGCGGGAGGTGGAGGGGTGAGGGGTGAGGGGTGAGGGGTGAGTTGCAAAGCCCACGGGCTGCGGCCCGTGGGGTGCGCTAAAGCCGCACGAGAGCCTCAACATGAAACGACGCGAATTCCTCCAAACGTCAGTCACCGCGGCGGCCGCCGCGGCGCTCGGCCGGCCGATCGCCGAGGGCTCGGGAAGAGCGGCAGCCGGAGAAAGCCGGCGCCCGAACGTGGTCTTCGTCCTCACCGATCAGTGGCGGGCCCAGGCCACGGGATACGCCGGCGATCCGAACGCCAAGACCCCGCACCTCGATCGGCTGGCCGGCGAGAGCGTCGATCTGACCGGCGCGGTCTCCGGGTGCCCGGTCTGTTGTCCGTACCGGGGCAGCCTGATGACGGGCCGCTATCCGCTCACGCACGGCGTGTTCCTCAACGACGTCTGCCTCTCCAACGACGCCGTCTCGCTGGCCCAGGCCTTCAACCAGGCCGGTTACCAGAGCGGCTACGTCGGCAAGTGGCACCTCGACGGCCACGGCCGCTCCAATTTCATTCCGCCCGAGCGGCGCCAGGGCTTTCAGTTCTGGCGGGCGGCCGAGTGTACGCACGACTACAACCATTCCCACTACTACGGCGACGAGCCCGACAAGCGATTCTGGGACGGCTACGACGCCTTCGCCCAAACCGAGGAGGCGCGGCGCTACATCCGCGAGCATCAGGGCGGGCCGTTCCTGTTGGCCCTCTCCCTGGGACCGCCGCACAACCCGTACCAAACCGCGCCGCAACAGTACAGCAACATGTACCGGCCGGACCAGATCGTGCTCAGGCCGAACGTGCCGGAAGACGCCCGGGCCGCCGCCCGGCGGGACCTGGCCGGATACTACGCCCACATTTCGGCCCTCGATGCGTGCGTGGGGCGAATCGTCGAGACCATCGCCGAGTGTGGTCTGGAAGACGACACGATCCTCGTGTTCACCTCCGACCACGGCGACATGCTCGGCTCGCACGGCCAGATCCGCAAGCAGAAGCCGTGGGACGAATCGATCCGCGTGCCCTTCCTCGTGCGTTATCCGGCCGCGTTGGGTCGCCGGGGGCGAAAGCTCGCCTTGCCCGTCAACACGCCCGACATCATGCCCACCCTGCTCGGCCTCTCCGGGCTGGAGATCCCCGGCACGGTCGAGGGCGCGGATCGCTCGAAAGTCCTGCGGGGCGAAGAGCCCGATTGCGACGAGGCCGCGCTCGTCACCTGCCCAAATCCCTTCGGGGAATGGACCCGCAAGCGGGGCGGCCGGGAGTATCGGGGCGTGCGTACCACGCGATACACCTACGTCCGCTCCCTCGACGGGCCCTGGCTTCTCTACGACAACCAACAGGACCCCCACCAATTGAACAACCTGGCCGCCAAGCTGGAACACGCCTCTCTCCAAGCCGAGATGGAGGCCCGGCTCGCGGAAAAGCTCCACGAGACCCGCGACGAGTTCCGGCCCGGGGCCGAGTACGTCGCCCAATGGAACTACAAGCTCAACGCCTCCGGCACCGTGCCCTACACGCCGTGACCCGGCAACCCGTGCAGTGCGTGCCCCGTGCGTGTGCTCAATCCGTTTAGCCGCCGACGGCACGTCGGCGTTTCGGTGGGCCAGCGGAACGTAGCGTGGGTCTCTATTCGATACAGACCGAACAGGGAAAAGCAAATCGCCATGAACGGCCGACCGGCGCTTCTGTGGGGAACGTTCGTCGTCACGATGCTCGCGGCGTTCTCCGCGGAGGCCCAGATCCCGGTGGATCGCAAACACACCGAAACCCTCTTGGCCCCCTTTCCGCCCGAGGTCCGCGAATCGGCCCTGATCAGTCCCAACAGCCGGCACGTCGCGTACGTCGAAGAGACCGACGCCGGCCAGACCGTGGTTCTCGACGGCCGGAAGCAGGCAACCTACCAGCGCGTGGCCGCCATGGACTTCAGCCCCGACGGTACCCGGCTGGCCTACGCCGCGCACAAGGGCGAGCGGTGGCATGTGGTGGTCGACGCCGCCGAGCAAGGCCCCTACGAGCGGGTCGGCCCGCCGGTCTTCAGCCCCGATAGCCGGCGGGTCGCCCACGTGGCCATGCTCCCCGGCGGCAAGCGGGCGGTAGTGGTCGACGGCAAGCCGGGCGAGCCCTGCGACGTGATCTCCGCCGGGCTGATCGAGTTCAGCCCCGACGGTCGGCGAATGGCCTACGGGGCGGTCCGCGACGACCGCTGCCACTTGGTCGTCGACGGCGAGGCCACCGGCCCTTACGACGATCTCGGCACGCGAACCGGCTACCGCTTCTCGGCCGACGGAAGCCGGCTGGCGTTCGTGGTTCGAAAGGGCCGGAAGCTGTCGGTCATCGTCGACCGTAGCGAGCAGCCGGCCCACGACGACCTGGGCGACCTCGTCTTCAGCCCCGACGGCAAGCGGCTTGCCTACACGGCCTCCGACGGCGGCAAGTGGCGGGTGATCGTCGACGGAGAAGGGCAAACACCCTACGACACGATCGGCGACGGCACGCTCCTTTTCAGCCCAGACGGCGCCCGGCTGGCCTACGCGGCCCGAAGCGAAGGGAAATGGTGCGTCGTCGTCGACGGCCAAGAGCAGAAGAAAGTCGACCGCGTGGCCGAGATCCTGTTCAGCCCCGACGGCCAGCACCTAGCGTACGGCGTTGAAGCGGGCGGTTTCGAGATGGTGGTGCTCGACGGCCGCGAAGAGCGGACCTTCGACGCAGTGGCCGCCGGCTCGCTGGTGTTTAGCCCCAACAGCCAACACCTGGGCTACATCGCCGGGAGCGGCACGGCGCGGTTCGCCGTGGTCGACAACAAGCGCAAGCCCCGCTTCGACGCGGTCGGCTACCTGAACTTCTCGCCCGACGGCCGCCATCCCGTCTACGCCGCCACCAAGGGCACAAAGGCCTTCACCGTGGTCGAAGACAAGCCGGCCCAGCACCAGTACGACGCCATCTGGCTCGCCCACGGCCAAAAGCTCCCCTTCGACTCCCGCAAGAAGTTTCACTACATGGCCCTGAAGGAGGACAACATCTACCTCGTCGAGGAAGAGGTTGATTAGCAGCGTAGCAACGTAGGTTATGCTTCAGCATAACGAACGGCAAAGTAGGTCATCCTTTTGCATAACGAACCCGCGCCTGCTTCGTGATGGTGCATGAATTCGTGAGACGATATGCTGAAGCATAACCTACGCAAGCTTGACCCCCGCCCGCGCAACTTCTGAGAGATGGAGCATGAACCATGATGCCGGTCGACAGTCGCAACAGAACAAAGCTGTTTCACGTCGTGATCCTGGGAATTGGCACGCTCCTGGTTGTGTCGCTGGCTGAGAATGGGACTCGCGCCGCGCCGATGGCAGAACGAGGCAAGCCCGAGTTGGACCCGATTCCCGGGGCCACGTTCCGGTTCGAGGGCCTGGTTGGCCGGCGGGTGAAGGCGAACGTGGAAAACTGGCTCACCGTGGTTCCGAAGAACAACCCGGGCTTGTTGGACATGTTCGCCCGGCGCGACTCGGGCGAGAAGCCGGACCTGGTGCCCTGGGCCGGGGAGTTCGTGGGGAAGTATCTCATCTCCGGCGTGCAGGCGATGCGGATGTCGGACGACCCGCGCCTTCGCGAAACGCTTCAAGGGATCGTCGATCGCCTGGTTGCGCTTCAGGCGGAAGACGGGTACCTCGGCCCCTGGCCGAAAGAGGAGCGGCTCTTGGGGCACTGGGACCTGTGGGGACACCATCACGTCATGCTCGGGCTGATGCTGTGGCACGAGCACACGGGCGACGAGAAGGCGATGGCCGCCTCGCGCCGCATCGGGGACTTGGTTTGTAGCACCTATCTCGACACCGATCGCCGCGTCCACCAGGCCGGCTCGCACGAAATGAACATGGGGATCATCCACGGCATGGCCCGGCTCTACCGAAAGACCGGCGAGCCCCGCTATCTCGCCATGGCCAACGAGGTGCTCAAGGATTTCGAGGTCGCCGGCGACTACTTCCGCCTGGGCCTGGAAGGCCGGGAGTTCTTCCGCACGCCCCGCCCTCGCTGGGAAAGCCTGCACAGTCTCCAGGGCATGGTCGAGCTGTTTGAAATTACCGGCGAGGAACCCTTTCGCCGGTCGCTTTTGAACCACTGGGCCAGCATCCGCCGGTTCGACTTGCGCAACACGGGCGGCTTTTCTTCAGGCGAGCGGGCCACCGGCAACCCGTTTCGAAACGACGCCATCGAAACCTGCTGCGTGATCGCCTGGCAGGCCGTAATGATCGACGCCTTGCGGCTCTCGGGCATCTCCCTGATCGCCGACGACCTGGAGCTGACCACGCTGAACGCCGTCTTGGGCTCGCAGCATCCTTCCGGGGCATGGTGTACCTACGACACCCCGATGAACGGCCGCCGAGTGCCCTCGCACGTGGCGATCGTCTTCCAAGCCCGGGCCGACACGCCCCATCTGAACTGCTGCTCGGTGAACGGCCCTCGCGGCTACGGCACGCTGAGCGAGTGGGGCCTGATGCAACGCGGCGACGGTCTGGCGGTGAGCTACTACGGCCCGATGGAAGCCCGGGTGTCGCTGGCCGACGGCACGCCCGTCTCGATCCGGCAAGAGACCGATTACCCGATCGGCGACACGGTCGCGCTCACAATCAACACGCCCGGGCCGAAGCCGTTTACGCTGGCCCTGCGGATTCCGGCCTGGTCGGCGGAGACGGAAGTGTCGCTTGGCGACCAACGCCTCGCGGAGGTCGAGCCCGGGCGGTATCTGGAAATCACGCGCCCTTGGCAAGCGGGCGACGTGGTCCGGCTGCGGTTCGACATGAGCCTCCGCCACGAGCCGGGCGATCTCCAGCAGGCCGGGCGCGTGTCGCTCTATCGCGGACCGATCCTCCTGGCCCTCGACGACCGTTTCGCGCCCCTCGACGCGCCCCCGGTCGACCTCGCAAAGCTCCCCGAGGCGAAACTGGCGACGATCGACCAGCAGATTGCCAGCCAGGCGGACGGTCATCCGCCGTGGCTCGCCGTCGACCTCCCCGCCAAGGATGGCAAGACGCTCAGGCTCGTCGATTTTGCCAGTGCCGGGGCGACCGGCGGCCAGTACGCCTCGTGGCTTGCCGCGACGGCCGTCCCTCCCCCGAAGCCGGCGGCGTGGCGACCGGCCGACCGGGCCAGGATCGGCCCGGGACCGATCCGTTTCTCCTGGCGGACCCCGGCGCCCGAGGCGGTCGAAAGCCGCAAGCACACGGTTGTCCTGTCCGACTCGCCCACGTTTGAGCGTGTCGTGCTGAGCTACGGCGAGCAAATCGGGAGCCGGCTTGAGTTGCCGGATGAGGAGACCCAAAAGCTCCGGCCAAACACGCCGTACTACTGGAAGGTTCTGGCCCGAAACGAGTTCGGCCGGTCCGAAAGCATCGGCCCGTACAAGCGGTTCGTCATCGACCCGGCCGCGCCCCCGATGCCCAAGTGGCCGCACGGCGAGCGGGAAAAGGACCGCATGGTCACCGCGGCGCCGCTTTCAGGCAACGTCGAGCCGGAGTACGGCGCGCTCGTCGCCGCCGCCCAGGGCTGGAAGCCGGCGCCGGGGCCCGATGGCCGGCCCGATACGGCCATCGAGCTCGACGGCAAGAGCATGGTCAAGTACAAGCTCGTGGCGTTTCCGGAAGAGGATTACACCGTGTCGATCTGGGTAGCCGTGACCGAGTTGCCGAAAAACCATTTCGGCCAGGTCTTCAGTGCCTGGTGCGCCGGCATGGACGACCCGCTCCGGCTGGTCGTCGACCAGGGCAAGCTCTTCGCCCGGATCGAAGCCGGCCAGGGCTACGGCACCGAGGGCTTCGCGCTGGAAACGGGCCGGTGGCACCACGTGGCGGGCGTGAAGGAGCGCGAGACGCTCACGCTCTACGTCGACGGCCAGGCCCGATCCTCGGCCCAAGCGCCCCTGTTGATCCTGGCCGGCGCCACGGATTTTGCCGTCGGCGGCAACCCCAACTACACCGGCGGCCCGGAATTCCTCCCGGCCCGCTTCGCCGACCTCCGCTTCTACGCCAGGGCACTCTCGGCAGAAGAAGTGAAGCAGTTGCATGAAGCGGGCGGCGGGAAGCCGTGAATGCTCCACCTTGCGGCTGCGTGGAAC
Organism: Planctomycetota bacterium; assembly: GCA_043824335.1. Taxonomy (GTDB): domain Bacteria; phylum Planctomycetota; class Planctomycetia; order Pirellulales; family Thermoguttaceae; genus JBDRTC01. Next base: position 8,608 of record JBDRTC010000626.1, read on the forward strand.
CGGCGTCTCGCCAGTGCCACTAAGCTTGGAACGCTCGCGCGAACACCATCTGGGAGCAGACCAGCACTTACGTCCCGGAGGGACGCCTGGGAATAGCCCAGCGATTCATCGCTGGGAAGCCGGGCATTACGTGGGTGTTTTGTGCGTCCCGTAGGGACGCTTGAAGGGAGAACGCGACGATTCAACCGTCCCTACGGGACGCAGCGGCTGGCCGCGCGTTACGTCAACCCAGCGATGAATCGCTGGGCTAGTATCGATTGTCCCTCCGGGACATAACGTGTTCCCGGACAAAGCTACGTCGGTGGTCGCGATGAGACTGCGTGGACCCGGCGTCTCGCCAGTGCTTGAGTCGATGCACGGGCAAGATGCCCGTGCCACCACGAACGTCTGACAGACCGCTTGGAGCAGGGGTACTCTCCCGCGCTCAATACCGGCTCCTCGTCATCAGCGAGTCGACGACGCACAGGCCGATCACGGCCGCGACGAGCATTGCCCAGCGGGGGACCGGGGGAAAGGCCGAAGGGGCGCGGCGGACGGACGAAACGTGGGGGTTCGCTTCCTGGCCCGGCTCAAGCGGACCTTCCTCCGGGCGCGGCCGCGAGGGGTCGCCGCCTTCCAGGGCGATCACTTCATTTGCGGCCAGGCGGCGGCCAGCCAGCTCCGAAGCGATCATCCGGATCATCAGCCGGTCCAAGCGCTCGACCTGGTACTCCGGCACGTGCGGCTCGGCGTGCGGGTTGCCCACGCCGGAATGGTCGGTCAGGAAGAGGTATTGGCCCAGGGTCAAAAAGCCGGCGGCCCGCATCACGAACTCGGCCTTCATCGCCGTGCCGCTGGCGGCCACGGGAAAGACCCGCACGCCCCGGTCCCGCAACCGCTCGACCGCTTCGAGCGTGCGCCCGGCAAAACGGTCGTGCGGCGGGGCGTCGGCCACGAGGAAGAGCACCCGGGCCGTGTCGCGATCGCGCCAATCGAGCCGGCCGGCGCTTTCCAGGGCCAGGTGCATTGACTCGGGGTAGTTGCCCCCGCCCTGGGCCGACTGCTCTGAAAGCGTCTCTCGAAACTCGGCCAGCGAGCCGGTGAAGTCGACGGTTCGCGTGACGTACTGATCGCCATCGTCGCGGTAGACGACCAGCGAGTACCGCTGATCGACGTTGGGAAACTGCTGGTAGATGCTCTTGGCGATGGCGTCGATTTCGACCTTCAGGTACTCAAGCTCGTCGCTCATGCTCCCCGTGGTGTCGACCACCAAGGCCAGATCGAGCCGCTTGGGAAGCCTGGCGTGCGGCTTGGGCAGGGGGATTCGCCAGGGGGCCTGGTCGAGGTGCATCGTGTGCGAGACGGGCTTGCCCCCTTCCGGCGGATGGACGGTCACCAAAAACTCGCCGCCCGGGGCGGCCCCGTCGATCCCCGTAAGGAACATCGCCCGGCCGTCGCTTGCGGTGGCCAGGTCGAGCAGGACCGGCCCGCCGGACGCCTCCTGAGGCGATCGCCCCATCCCCTGCCCCGCTTCCCGCACAACGACTCGGGCGTCGCCGACCGGCCCACCTTCGCCGTCGCTCACGTGGATCATCACCCGTTGGCCGATGGCGACCCGGGGGAGCTGCTCGTCGAAATCTTCCTGCATCGCCTCGGCGAGGAACTGCTGGTAGTCGTCGAACCGCTCGTTGTCGTCAAAACTGCCGGCGGTGAGCGTGCCGGATTGAATTCCGTGATTTCGCAGGCCGGGCGGATCGGGTCCGGGATCGCGTCGGGTGGCTTCGTCCTCCCGCTTCGCGCGTCCGCGACGGGAGGGCGTCGACGAATCGTCCGACGACGGCGCCCGATGGGCCGGCGCGGCCATGGCCGTGGACGCCTCCTCCGCGGCTGCAAACTCGAAGGAGCCCGACTCGCCGGCCGCGTAATCGGCCCGCGCCACGGCCCGCCCTTGGGCCGGCAACGTCCGTTCGACTTCGGTCCTCGGCGAAGGTTCCGACACGCCCCGGTGCCTGCTGCTGCAACTCATCAACACAAGGCACGCCAGCAGTGCCGCCATCGCATTCGGAATTCGACTCATTGCAGACCCTCCTCGCAAAGAATCTCCAGGGAACGCGGGCCCACCCCAGAACCACCGGCCGGCCCGCCTCTTGTGACGTGAAAAACGGCTTCCGAAAGATAAGATGCGCGCCGGCCCGGAAAAATTCCCGGAAATTCCGGGCCGGCTCCGGCTTCTCACCCTCACCGGCTCACCAGCCCCGGCACCAGTGCGTCGGTCGGCTCGCGGATGGTGTTGTCGTGGCTGAGGATTTTCGTCTTGCCGACGAAGTACGTGTGGAAGTCGGCGACGATGAGGTTATAGGTTTCCTCGGTTCCGGTCGGATGGACCGACCAGACTTCCGACGTGCCGTCGACTGTGTGCAATCGCGAGCCCGGCTTCAGGTTTCGCGCCTTGATCCAACCTTCGCCGGCGACCCAGAAGGGGTGCCCACCGGTCGACTGAAGCGCCTCGCCCCCGAAGACGAGTTTAACCAGGCGGTCCGGAGGACGAACGGTGGTTCGCAGCACCGGCTTGTAGGCCAGCTCGCCGGTGTGGGGGTTCTGCGAGAGGACCCGGTCGCCCACCGCGATCCGTTCGATCGGCGCCAGGCCCGAGTCGGTCCACACGAGTGTGCCGGCGATGAGGCATTCGCACATCGACGGCGGCGAGGGCGTGGGGGCTTCTTGCCGGTTGTACACTTCCCGCACCGGCTTGCTGCCGGGGAGGTAGGACTCGTTGACATCGTTCCACCACGTCCACCAGTTTTCCGGCGCCGGCAGGACGTGCTCGCCGGTTGCCGTGGCCAGCGCGTCGCACACGCGCCGGTTGAGGTCGTCAATGTCGGCATTCTGTTCGGTGACGGCCGCCTGAATTCGCGCGGCGCGGTTGGCCGCGTCTCGTTCCTGCAACCGGGCGGTTCCGTCGAGCGGCGTCACGCGGCCCCCAGTGCCTTCCGACAAGATCGGGTCCCGATACTCCGTGTCGAAGACCGCCCGTTCCGCTTGATACTGCCCCTCGCGGTAGAGCACGTGGCGATAGATCAGCCGGCCCCTGGGCGTGACGTCCAATTCCGCCCGCGACTCGACCGGCGTGCTCATCGACGAAAGCAACGCCGGAACGTAGCCGTCCATGTTCCGGTCGCTCAGTTTCTTCGCAGCCTCGTAGCGGACCGTGTCGGCGGGCGAGAAGACGGCCAGCCGGGCCAGGGCCAACGACGCCTCGTTGGTCGGCATCTTTTCCAGCGCCTCAACCGCCAGCCGCGCGGCTTCGTCACCGGCCCCGACCAGCACAAGCTCCATGGCTGGGATCGCCGCCGGATCGCGGATCGCCAGCAGACTTTCTCGGGCCTCTTGCCGCTTGCGCTCACTGCGTTGCGCGAGTCGGTAGCGGACCTGTTTCAATTCAGGGACCCAGCGCTTCAGGTCTTTGGCCGCCCGGTCGGCTTGGGTGCGGAACTGCTCGATCTCCTCGCGGCTCATCCAGACGTCCCCTACCCGGCGATGGCCCAACCGGCGCCGGGCCTCCGCGTGATTTGGGTCGAGCCGAAGGACTTCGGTCAGGTGGGCCCGTGCTTGGTCGTGAAGCTGGTGGTGCGAGCACCAGCGGGCAAGCTCCAGTCGCCCTTCGAGCGTTTCGGCCGACTCCTCGCGCCGCTGGCGGTACTCGGCCAGGCGCTCGTCCTTTGCCGAGCGCTTGGCCAACTCGTCGAACTTCACCCAGCGATTGTCCTGGCGGACATGGCCGCTATGCCAGAGCGCCAAATCAGACTCGGCGTTGGCGCGGCTCCGGGGCGCGTTGCCGACGGCCAGAGCATCGGCTGCCATCATGCCCCCGGTGAACAGCAGAAAGACCCCCCAACCTGCGCAGCGTGTCAGAAAACGCTTCATGACGCTCTCCCTCCGTTCCAAGGTTGAATAGCGACCCGCGACGATCACGCGCAAACGGCGGCCGGAATCGAGCCGGCCCCGCGAGAGAAGGCGATCTACATTTTTCGGTTTTTTTCTGACAGACCCCCGTCATCCTACCGCATTCGCGCCTTTCGTCAAGCTGCCTCCCGCCTTTTCTTGCCGATGGCTCTATCACCATTCCGGGTGGAAGCCCCGCCTCCCGGCCTGCTTTACATTGTGCCGGAATTGAGCTACAAGCAGGGGATCGGAGACGCTTTTCTTCCGGAGGGTGATACATGGCGACGGAAAAGGAAGCAGCGAAGCCTCGGCGGTATCTCGGGGTGGACGTGGGCGGCACGAAGATCCAGGCCTCGCTGATGGAGGAAAGCGGTACGATCCTCGGGCGCCATCGCGTGGAAACCCCGCAGAAATGCAGCCCCAAGGAGGTGGTCGCGGCGATCGAAGAGGCCATGGAAACCGTCGTCCGAGACGCCGGGCTCCCCTTCGACGACGTGACGGCCCTCGGGCTGGCGATTCCGGGCGTGGTCGATCCCGACAAGGGCTACGTGGTCGTCACGCCCAACATGGACCTGACCGGCACGCCCATCGGCCCCGACCTCCAGGAGCGGTTCAAAATCCCGGTCGCCGTGGGAAACGACTGCGACCTGGGCACGCTCGGCGAAGCCTGGCTCGGCTCCGCCCGAAACGCCCCCAGCGCCGTGGGAATCCTGGTGGGCACCGGGATCGGCAGCGGCATCGTCTACCAGGGAAAGCCGTGGCGGGGGGCCCGAGAGGCCGCGGCGGAAATCGGCCACATCGTCATGGAAATCGGCGGCCCCAAGTGCGGCTGTGGGAACAAAGGGTGTTTCGAGGCCCTGGCCGGGCGCGCGGCCATCCAGCGCGATCTTTGCCGGGCGATCGACAAAGGCAGGAAAACCGTGCTGACCAAGGACATGGACGGCGACCAGCGCCTCATCAAGTCCGGCGCGCTTCGCCGGGCGCTCGAGGCCGAGGACGAACTGGTCACCGAGGTGATGCGCCGCGCGTCGGAGGTCTTGGGCCACGCCTGCCTCACCGTCCGCCACCTGCTGGACCCGGAGGTCATCGTGCTGGGCGGGGGCGTGGTCGAAGCCTGCTACGAGTTCATCATGCCCATCGTCCGGAAGATCGTCGACGCCGACAAGCTCCCCGGCGCCCGGGAGAGCACCGGCGTGCTCCTGTCGGCCCTGGGCGACGACGCCGTCGTGCTCGGCGCCCTGGCCCTGGCACGCAGGCAGGCAGGCCGCGATCCGTTCGACAAGCGATTCGCCGTCAAGCCGACCTACCCGAAAATAAGCGGGGCCATCTTCGGGGAAGTCACCGTAGGCCAGGAGACCTGCGACCGCGACCTCTCGATTTCCGTCAACGGCGAGGTCAAGAAGCGAAAAAAGTCGCTGGCCAAAAAACTCTACGGCTCCTCCCACGCGGTGGGCCCCCGGGAACTGGAAAGGGTCTGCCAAGGCGGACCGGCCGTCCTTTTCGTCGGCACCGGCCACTCCGGCCAGCTCGAGCTGACCGGCGACGCCGCGCGATTCCTCAGCCAACGTCTGATCGAGTGCCGGGCGCTCCCGACCCCCGAGGCCGCAGAAGCCTACAACCGCTCTGGCGATCGCAAGGCCGCATTGATCCACGTGACGTGCTGAAGTCACCCGTGCTCCTGGAAGAGCCGGCTGGAGCGGCCGGGTGCCACTGCTGGCTTGCCCAGCAGTGACTTTCGGGAAGATGCATACGGCACTGCTGGGCAAGCCAGCAGTGGCACCCTTTTTTCAACGGGCGGCTACACGCCCACGAGTGACGGCTGGAAGTCGGCCGGTTGCCCGGTGCGTGCGTTCAGTTCCCGGTATTGGGCCGCCTGGAGGATCAGGCGCAGCAACGCGGCGTAGCGCAGGCCGGCAAAGCTCGCCATGAGGTTGAACTTCCCATCCCAGCACCAGCCCGGGTTGGGGTTCACCTCGAGCAGCTTGATGTTGCCGTCGGCGTCGGCGCGGAAGTCGAAGCGGGCGTAATCGCGACACGCCAGGCGCTCGAACAAAAGACCGGAGTAGTCGTAGAGCGTCCGCTTGGTCTCCTCGTCCAAATCGGCCTCGACGTACTTCACGTCGGTCCAGTAGGCGGAATCCGGATCCCATTTCGACTCGTAGCCGAGAATCTGGGGAAATTGGGGGTCGAGCCCCGTGTAATCGACCCCCAGCACCGGGAGCATCTGGAATCCCTGGCCGGGGTTGCCGATGACGCCGACGGTGTACTCGGGCCCGGAGAGGAACTCCTGGATGAGCACCGGGCGCCCGGGGAGCATCTTGCGGAGCTTCGCCAGATAGACGACGAGCTGTTCGGGCGTCTCGACCACGGCGTCCTGCGTGATGCCGATGCTCGAGTCGCCGTAATTCGGTTTGACCAGGGCGGGAAAGACGGAGGGGAGCGTAGCCGACTGGTCGTCGGGGTCGAGATAGGTTTCCAGCGGCGTGGGGACGTTGAGCGAGTCGGCGATCGACCGGACCAGGGCCTTGCTGTAGCACAGCCCCAGGCAGGCGGGGCCGGCGCCGCTGTACGGGATCTCCAGCATCTCGAGCAGGGCCGGCACGTGCAGCTCCCGGAAGGCGTCGTTGTTGAAGCCCTCGTCGCAGAGATTCAGCACGAAGTCGGGGCGCTCGGCGCGGAGGTCGGCCAGGATCGAGGCATGGTTGTCGAGGTATTCAAAGCGGTACTCGGTCAACTCGGCCAGGGCCTGCCGCATTCGCACGACCGTGTCGAGGTCGGCCTCGTTGAAGTGTCCGCCCGGCTTGACCTCGTCGGGCAACCGGGGATCGCCGAGGACGACCGTCACCTTGGGAAAGGGAGGGCCGGTCTGCGACCGCCGGGCGGGAACCGGCTGCGGGGAGTGGGCCGTCAGGAGCATGCGATTGGCCATCATGCCCAGGTCCTGATCGCGGGTCGACTCGGCCACGAGCGTTCCGTGGTCGCGGATGGAAGCGAACCCGGCGCGCTCGATCAACTCGGCGATGCGACCCCGGGAGTAGAGCCGCTCGGCGTAGAACTGGTCGACCAGGACCCCGCGCTCGGCATGGACGACCACCTCGCGGGAGATGACCCGGTTCTCGTCGGACGAAAGAGACCGCTCGCGGCAGACGAAGTGGTCCTTGTCGATCCATTCCCAGTTCCGCCGGACGAAGTGCTCCCGCATCCAGTCGCCGTCGACCAGGTCGATCGCCAGGATTCCGCCGGGCCGCAGCGCCCGCCGCACCGCGGCGAGCACGGCCAGGTCGTCTTCCTCCCGGTCGAAGTAGCCGAAGGAGTTCCCCATGAGGGCCACGCAGTGGAAGCTCTCGGCCCGGAGGCGGAACCTTCGGGCGTCCCCTTCATGGAAGGAGATGGCCAGGCCGGCCGACTTGGCCCGCTTTCGGGCGAGCCGGATCAGGTACCGGGAGCGGTCGACGCCCGTGAGGTGGCGGAATCCCCGCCGGGCCAACTCCAGGCAGTGCCGTCCCTGCCCGCAGCACATATCGAGGATCCGATCGTTCGGCTCCAGCCCCGCCGCCCGGACGAGAACTTCCACCTCGCGATGCGTGTTCTCGTCGTTTTCGACGACGTCGCCGTCGGTCTTCAGATAGATGGAATTGAAGAGAGTGCTCCACCAGTCGTTGGGCAGATGCCGTTCCAGGTCGGACACCGGGCCGATCGTTCCGCCGGCCCAGGGCGTCTTGCCGTTCCCGTTTCCCTTGCGCGGCTTCGAGCGGTTGACTTTGGCGAGATTCTTCTTGCTCACCGTACCAGTCCCTTGCGACAGAATGCGGAAATCCCACCCGCCCCCACCCTCGGCGAGAGCCGGACGAACAACAAGATATCGTCGTCGCTGCTTTTGGCAAGTCCAGTTTCTTCGCGAGCCCGCCCGCCGCCCTCGACGTTATCGCTCATCGGGAGGAACGTAGTCTCGCTCGAGTTCGCCGACGTAAACCTGCCGGGGCCGGAGGATCTTGCTGGCGGGGTCGTCGTGCTGCTCCTTCCACTGGGCTATCCAGCCCGGCAGACGACCGATCGCGAAGCAGACGGTGAACATGTTCGTGGGAATGCCGATCGACCGCAGCAGGATGCCGCTGTAAAAGTCGACGTTCGGATAAAGCCGTCGGTCGACGAAGTAGGGGTCGTTCAGGGCGAGGTCTTCGAGTTTGCGGGCGATGTCGAGGAGGGGGTCGTGCCGTTTGAGGGTGGAGAAGACCCGGTCGCAGGCCTCGCGGAGGATTTTCGCCCGCGGGTCGTAGTTCTTGTAAACCCGGTGTCCGAAGCCGTAGAGCCGAAACGGGTTCTTCCTGTCCTTGGCGTCGCGGATGCAGTCTTCCGGGGAGAGCCCGCCACGGTGGATCCGCTCGAGCATCTCGACGACCTCGACGTTGGCCCCCCCGTGCAGCGGGCCCCAAAGCGCGCTGACGCCCGCCGCGCACGAGGCGAAGAGATTGGCCCGGGCGGAGCCGACCAGGCGGACCGTCGAGGTGCTGCAGTTCTGTTCGTGGTCGGCATGGAGGATGAAGAGGAGGTTCAAGGCGTCTTCGACCTCACGCGTGACGACGTACTGCTTGTAGGGGAGCGAGGAGATCATGTGCAGCAGGTTCGCGCAGTACCGAAGGTGCGGATCGGGGTGGATGAACGGGAGCCCCTGGGACCGGCGATGCGCGAAGGCGGCGATCGTCCGCACCTTGCTGATGAGCCGCGCCGCCGCTTCCACGAACGACTCCCGGTCCTCCAGCGCGAGCAGCTCCTGGTGATAGTAGGAGAGATTCCCGAGGGTCGCCGACAAGATCGCCATCGGGGGCGCGTCGACCGGGATGTGCTGGAACTGGTGCCGGATGCCCTCGTGCAAGAGCTCGTTCGCCGTCAAAAGCTCGCTGAACTGGGCCAGCTCGTCCGGGCGGGGGAGGCGCCCGAAAATCAACAGCCAGGCGACCTCGACGAAGTCGGGTTTCCCGGCGAACTGCTCGATCGGGATCCCCCGGTAGCGGAGGATCCCCCGCTCGCCGTCGACGAACGTGATGCCGCTCTTACAGACCCCCGTGTTGGCCAACGAAGGGTCGTAGGTGATCAGCCCCGTCGCTGCGCGCAGACGAGTGATGTCGAGGGCGTGCTCGCCCTCCGTCCCCTGAACAATCGGCAGCTCCACGCGCCGATCCCCCAGGACAAGAACCGCTTTCTCGGGCATTTCAGGCTCCCCTTCGGCATCGTGGAACGGCATGGAAAAGCCCCCGGGGTCGATTGACCTCGGGGGCTTTTGGTGGATTGAATCCGGCGACGCCTACTCTCGCACTTTTGGTACTACCATCGGCTCTGAAAGCTTAACTACCGTGTTCGGGATGGGAACGGGTGTGGCCTTTCAGATGTAGTCGCCGGAAAGGAGCGGAAGTCCCGCGTTAAAGGAACGTTCCGCTCTGGTTGTGGCTTCAAGCGGCAAATGGGGTGCAGGGTTCCGTGGAGGGAATTCAGAAAGTGGTTCTGATCTCCCGTTTCGGATCCCTGGCCCCTGCTTAGGAGCGTTGGATACATACGGCCAAGCATTCGCCCGTTAGTACCGGTTAGCTGAACGCATTACTGCGCTTACACATCCGGCCTATCAACCTGGTAGTCTTCCAGGGGGCTTTCGAGGCGAAGCCTCTAACGAAACCTGATCTTGGAGAAGGCTTCACGCTTATATGCTTTCAGCGTTTATCCTTTCCGTCCTTAGCTACCCTGCCGTGCCGCTAGCGCGACAACAGGAACACCAGAGGGACGTCCTTCTAAATCCTCTCGTACTAAAGAAGAACCTCCTCAAGTTTCGAGCGCCCACAGCAGATAGGGACCGACCTGTCTCACGACGGTCTGAACCCAGCTCACGTACCACTTTCATTGGCGAACAGCCAAACCCTTGGGAGCTTCTCCACCCCCAGGATGTGATGAGCCGACATCGAGGTGCCAAACCGCTCCGCCGCTATGGACGCTCGGGAGCGATAAGCCTGTTATCCCCGGAGTACCTTTTATCTGGTGAGCGATGGCCCTTCCATACGGGACCACCGGATCACTAAGCCCTACTTTCGTACCTGCTCGACTTATGGGTCTCGCAGTTAAGCACCCTTATACCTTTGCGCTCGACGCCTGATTGCCAACCAGGCTGAGGGTACCTTTGGACTCCTCCGTTACATTTTGGGAGGAGACCGCCCCAGTCAAACTGCCCAGCTGACACTGTTCGCTGCCCGGATTCACGGGAATCAGCGTTAGAACTAAAACAGATCCAGGGTGGTATTTCACATTGCGGCTCCACCGAGACTGGCGTCCCGACTTCATAGCCTCCCACCTATACTACACAAGACAAGCCTCAGCCCAATATCAGCCTACAGTAAAGGTTCACGGGGTCTTTCCGTCTTGCTGCGGGTACGTGGCATCTTCACCACGACTACAATTTCACCGGGTCACTGGTTGAGACAGTGCTTCTGTCGTTACGCCTTTCATGCAGGTCGGAACTTACCCGACAAGGAACTTCGCTACCTTAGGACCGTCATAGTTACGGCCGCCGTTTACTGGGGCTTCGGTTGAGAGCTTCACCCCGAAGGGCTAACCCGCTTCCTTAACCTACCAGCACCGGGCAGGCGTCAGACTCTATACATCCTCTTACGAGTTGGCAGAGTCCTGTGTTTTTGATAAACAGTCGCAGAAGCCGATTTACTGTGGCCCCCAGGAGCTACTAACCATGAAGCTTCCACCCCCGAGGGCACCCCTTATCGCGAACTTACGGGGCCATTTTGCAGAGTTCCTTAACCAGTGTTCTCCCGAGCGCCTTAGACTACTCGTCTCGCCTACCTGTGTCAGTTTTAGTACGGTCACCGAAGCTTCAAACCCTTAGAAGCTTTTCTTGGACGTTCTTTGGATGACTATCCGAACGTAAATGCAGTTGTCCCGGCTTTGAGACTTGATTGTCGCGGATTTTCCTACGACAGCCTCGCCGCCAGGCGAGGGACACTTCTAATCGTCCCCTCACCCTTTGAACGCCGTCCCTCCATCGGTCCACTTCGGTGGCGCAGGAATGTTGACCTGCTGTCCATCGTCTACGCCTTTCGGCCTCGACTAAGGAACCGGCTAACCCTGGGCGGAATTGCCTTCCCCAGGAAACCTTAGGCTTTCGGCGAGCAGGATTCTCACCTGCTTTATCGTTACTCATTCCGGCATAATCACCTGTAGACCCCAACACCGCTCCTTACGGTACGGCTCGTATCTGATCTACAGCGCTCTCCTACCACTCTGCGAACCCGAAGATTCGCAGAATCCACTGCTTCGGTGCAAGGCTTAACTCCCGTTCATTATCGGCGCAAGGTTGCTCGACCAGTAAGCTGTTACGCA
>JBDRTC010000627.1:0-3495 GCA_043824335.1 Planctomycetota bacterium
ACCGCCGATTTACCCCTTTAAGCGGGTCATTGTTTTTTAGCGGGCTGCCGGGGTGCCCGGCGAGCGGTTCCCGGCGGTTTTCCATTCGCGTTTCGCGAAATCCTGACCTACGCTTTCACTAAGGTCGAACGTGCGCTGCGCGCCTTGGTGCGTCGCCGTTACAATCGGCACAACCCGCAACTTTTACCCGGTTGGATCGACCTGGACAACAAAAATCCGTCACCAAACGACGATCGTGGCGGCGCCTGCTTGTTGACAGGGCTTCGATTGCCTGCTCTGATGAATGGGTGTCTCTTTCTCCCGGCGAGGAGTGAAAAAATGTTGTACTCGAAGACGCGTGTCGCCCTGGTGGCTTGTGGCCTGGCGGCGGTTTTGTTCGTGGCGCCCTCGGCAAGCGAAGGCGGTCCGTTCGATTGGCTCTGCCCGTCGTCGGTTTCTCCGGCGCCGACCGCGACGACGTTCGCGCCGCCCTATACCACACAGCGGATCAGCTACATGCCGGTCGTCGGCGCGACGACGGTCTACTCGCCGATCGCGCAGACCGTCTTCTCGCCCGTCCCGCAAACATGCTACTACACTCCGCAGACGACGTACCGATGGTCGTACTCGCGGATCGAGAGAACGAGCTACCGGCCGGTCACCGCCGTGGATCCCTGCACCGGCTGCGCCACGACGAGTTACCAGCCGGTTGTTCAGCGGTCGCTCTTGCCTTGGATTCATCGGAAACCAGTCACCGCGTACCAACTCACCTGCTCGAGCGCCTGCGCTCCAACCTGCACAACCGCCTGTTCGCCGTGCGGTCCGTCGGCCTGCTCCTCCTGCGGAGTGTTCGGCTCGGTCCCAGCGCTCAATGGGTCGATTTGCCCGACCGGCTGCGCTCCGGTGACCACGTACCCGGAGCCAAGCACAAGCTCCGATCCGGGCTACAGCCCGCAGACGTTCAAGACGCAGCGGCCCACCGACCCGACGCAGCCGTCCGGTCAGGACGCGCCGTCGCCCGACGTGCTCCCGGGACCCGGCCCTGAACTGAACGGCAACCCGGCCTCGACGGAGAGGGTTCGGGCGCCGAAGCTCATCCCTCCGGACGGGCGCACGGCCTCGCGCCCGGTTCGTTACGCGACGTACGAGCAGCCGATCCCCTGGACGCCGCCCGTGGTCACGCCCGCTGGCGCCGCGCTCGACGTCGGCGGCTGGCGTGCCTCGCGCGAGTAGTGGTCTGGCAAGCTGGAAGTGTGGGGTTGGGTGCCACTGGCGTCTCGCCAGTGCTGCCGCGAAAGCACGGGCAAGATGCCCGTGGCACCCGTCAAAGCGGCCTTGACGGACCACTCGCGTTCCGTTGACGCCGTCTACGGCCTCCGTGAATCCTCTGTACGAGCGAAGCCCGCCGCTTTGCGCCGGGTGGCATGGCGTCGCTTGCGTCGCCATGTTTTCAAGCACACTTCCACGCTTCGCGAGGGGGTGCCGCCTGGCCGATCCGAATGCCGCTGGCCGACGGACGTGATCTTGGGTACACTTCGGTCGGTTGCCCGTTCTTGAGCCGCCGAGCCGCCCCCATGCCCGCGAATCTTACCCAGCAGTATCTCAAAGCCGAGGAGGCCTACCGCCGCGCCACCACGCTCGAGGAGGAGCTGAAATGCCTCCAGGTGATGCTCCAGGAGATCCCCAAGCACAAGGGGACCGACCATCTCCAGGCGCAACTGAAGACCAAGGTCAGCAAGGCGAAGAAGGAGCTGGCGGCAGAGAAACGGAGCGGCAAAAAGACGAGGGGGATACGGATCCCTCGTCAGGGCGCCGGAACGGCCATCCTGCTGGGCGGCCCCAACGCCGGAAAGAGCCAATTGCTGGCCTCCCTCACCCGGGCGACCCCCGACGTGGCCGAGTACCCCTACACCACCCAGGCCCCCATGCCCGGGATGATGCCCTGGGAAGACGTCGCCGTGCAACTGATCGACACGCCCCCGATCACGGCCGACTACATGGAGTCGTACCTTCACGGGCTGATCCGCGGGGCCGACCTGGCGCTCTTGCTGGTCGACCTGGGAAGCGACTCGGGCATCGAGCAGTGCCAGGAGGTCCTCGACCGGCTCAGCGAAACCAAGACCCGGCTCGCCCGCGACACCTATCTCAGCGAGGAAGACGTCGGGCTCTCCTACACGCGCACCTTTCTCCTCCCCAACAAGATCGACCTGCCCGAGGCCCGGAAGCGTTTGGACCTTTTGCACGAGCTATGTTCGTGGGACTTCCACGAGCACGTGATCTCCGCGGAACAAGGGACGGGCCTGAAGCCGCTTCGGGAAGCGATCTATCGGTCGATGGACGTGCTTCGCGTCTACTCGAAGCTCCCCTCGGCCAAGACGGCCGACATGGACCGTCCTTTCACCGTGCGCCGCGGCAGCACGCTTTTTGACATGGCCGGCCAGGTCCACAAGGATTACGTCGAGAATCTCAAGTTCGCCCGCGTGTGGGGAACCGCCGTCCACGACGCCACGGTCGTCAAGGGCGATTACGTCCTCAACGACAAGGATATCGTGGAGCTGCACATGTGAGAGGCCAGGGACCAGGGGACAGGCAGTGCTGTTGACCTGCTTGCGAGCGTTGTGGGATAATCTTTGGTTCATCCGGGATTTGCGTACGTGGAAGGCACACACCAGGAGTACCGGTGCCTCTTCTCTGTTGCCGGACGGTCGCAACTCCAAGAAAGCCAAGGGGCTTCGGCGCATCGGTAAACAGAGAAGAGGCACCGGTACTCCCCAGGGGAAGACCCGAAGTACGCTTCCGCCGGATGAACCTAATCTTTTTCGGCGTCGAGTGGCCGGGCGATCGCTTTGTCCGAGCCCGGAGGAATCGATCAACGTCCGGCCCTGACGTCTACGTAATCCCTGGCACCGGCGTAAAAGGAGGAGACCATGAAGGCGTCCCTCACCGCGTTCATAGTTTTGGTGACGGTGCTCGTCGCCATGGGCCCGTGGGCGTCCGGACAAATCCTGTTGGACGGAGGGCCGTGGGAAGGTCGCTTTCGCGATGATACTACCTTGATCGACGACGTCGACCCGGCATCCCAACAAAGGGCGCCGACTCGTCAACTGCAGCCACCGCTGGGCGACCCTCGCCAACCGCATCCTGCACTAAAGGACATCCGTGGCCGTCATCGGCTGATCCTCATCGACGATGTTGATCGCGAGGCCCAGCGGAGAGCGGCCGAGGAGAGAGCCGCGAGGCAGAGAGCCGTCGGGCAACTCGACAGCGGGCCCGTGGGAAGATACGCCGTGGCGGCGTCCGACAAGTGCACGGTGCTCGTGGACACAATGACCGGACAAACCTGGATGCTCTCGTCTTCGGCAACCGCGCGTCCCTCCGACGCAGTCTGGCTGCCGATCAAGCGAATCGACGATGAAGACAGGGCCTCGCAGTGGAGGGCCTACCAGGAAGAGCTTCGAAGCAAACAAGATGCCCAAGACGAAAGACAAACTCCGTAGCGAAAGGGGGAAAAGGGGG
>JBDRTC010000628.1:0-6163 GCA_043824335.1 Planctomycetota bacterium
CCGCACCAACTGGAAATCGGCAAGTTATTTATCGGTCGCTCCTAACAGCGAGAAGCCCGGGTTAATGCTCCGACGACTGCAACCTTGATGAACGCCCCACAACCACCCGCCCATCCACCTGCTCCAAGCAAGCTTGCCGGCCGGCTCTGGGTGCTGGCTGCCGCGCTGATGTGGAGTTCGGGCGGCCTGTTTGCCAAGGCCCCCATCTTCGACGATATCCCCCTGGCTATCCGGGGGCCGCTGTTCGCGTTCTGGCGGGCGTTTTTCGCGACGTTGGTGCTCATGCCCACGATTCGTCGGCCCCGTTTCCAACGCTTGCTCGTGCCGCTGGTGGTCATCTTCACCGTGATGAACGTCACCTACCTCATCTCGCTCACGCGAACCACGGCGGCCAACGCGATTTGGCTCCAATCCACGGCGCCCTGGTGGGTGTTCTTGCTCTCGGTGTTCCTGTTCCGGGAGCCGATCGTCCGGCGCGACCTGATCCCGCTTCTGTTCGGCTGCCTTGGCGTGGGCACGATCCTCGTGTTCGAGATCCAAGGAGAGGCGCAGGTTGGGGTCGCCTGCGGATTGGCGTCGGGCATTGGCTACGCGATGGTGCTCGTCTTGCTGCACCAGTTGCGCGCGGAAAATCCCGCTTGGCTGATCGCGTTGAATCACGCGGTGGCCGCAATTGCGATGTTCCCCTGGGTGCTCTATCTTGGCTGGTGGCCCTCGCCGGGGCAGTTGGCCGTCCTGGCCGGCTTCGGGGCCCTGCAAATGGGCATCCCCTATACGTTCATGATCCGCGGATTGCGGTCGGTGAGCAGTCAGGAAGCCGTCGCCATCGCGCTGGTTGAGCCGATCCTGATGCCCCTCTGGGTGTTCCTCCTCTACCACGAAACGCCCGCCTGGTGGACCGTCGCGGGGGCCTCGCTGATCCTCGTCGGGTTGGTGATCCGCTACGTGGTTTGGGAGCTGGTCACCGAGTCGCGTCGGAACACATAGCGGGACGGGGCGAGAACTTTTCGCGGTCCCGGCTCGTCTAAGAGCGTGTGTCGCGACGACTCCGCAATCACGGGACGACAGCGCCCCCCCAGCTTAGGGGCGTTGAGCATCCTCGTCACCCGTGTTGAGGTACACTTCCGACGATGCCGGTTTCTCCGACCACTGCCAGAATCTCCCCTTTCCCGAGGGCGTTTCCCATGAACTCAAAGTGCTCACACCCCATTTTGGTGATGGTCCTGGGGAGCATCGCCCTGTTGTCGGCGCGATCCGGGCTGGCCCAAGACGCCCCGGGGGCAGCCGCACCCGGTCGCCCGGCCGAGGCCGACACAGACGGCGTCGACGAGAAGCTGATCCGGGAGCAGAGCATCTACATCCCGTACGAGAAGCTGCGAAAGGTGTTCGAGAAGGAGGGGCGGGGTGTATTCCTGCCCCATGAGAAATTTCGGGAGCTGTGGGAGGCCGCCCGGGAGAGGACGAAGCCGGCCGCCGAGCAGGAACCGCCGGTGGGGGCCCTGATTACCGAGGTGAGCAACGAGGCCGCGGCCGAGAAGGACGTGGTTCGCGTTAAGGCGGTGCTGAAGATCGAGGTCCTGGCCAAGGGCTGGAGCGAGATCCCGCTCCGATTGGCCGACGCCGCCATCACCTCGGCCACCCTGGGCGGCGAGCCCGCGCGGATCGTGTCCGACGGCGAAGCCGGCTACAAGCTCCTGGTCGAGAAGAAGGGCGACGCGCCCGAACAGATCGAGCTTGCCCTGGAGTACGCCAAGGCCATCACCCGGCTGCCGGGGCAAAACAGCGTTTCTTTCCAGTCGCCCCAGGCACCGGTGAGCCGGTGGCGGGTGCGGATCCCGGAGCCGGGCGTGAAAGTCGACCTCCACCCGCTCATTGCCGCAACCGAAGTTCCCGCCGGAGACGAGCCGGGGGCCGAGGCTCCGGAAAACTCCGCTGGGGCCGAAGAGACCGTGGTGTTGGCCTTTGTCGGCGCGGCCCCCTCGGTCCGCATCGAGTGGACCCCGAAGGCGGAAGGGGCCACGGGCATGGAGGCCCTGGCCAGCGTCCAGGTGGAGCAGCAGGTCACCATCGGCGAGAGCGTGACTCGCACCCGGGCGGAGTTGGCCTACACGATCAGCCGGGCGGAATTGGGCACGCTTTCCATCGCGGTGCCCGCAGATCAGAAAGTGGTCAACGTCTTCGACGCGAACGTGCGGGAATGGACGGTTGAACCGGCCGACCAGGATCAGCGGATCAACGTCCAACTGTTCGAGCCGGCCAAAGCCTCGCAAAAAGTGGTGGTTGAGCTGGAGCAGTTCGCCGGCGATGAAGGTGAGGCCGAAACGCAGAGCGACTTTCAGGCCCCGGTCATCCGGGCGCTTGGGGTCGGCCGGCAACAGGGCGTGGTTGTGGTTCAAGTGGCCGGGGGCCTCAGGGCCGAGGCGTCCCGAGTGAGCGGCCTCCTGCAGGTCGATGCGGCCGAGCTGCCCCAGGCTCTGGCCCGCGGCAATTGGGCCTTCTCCTATCGCTACGCCGCCGTGCCGTTTGAACTCCATTTGAAGCTGGAGAAGATCCTACCCCGGGTCGTGGCCGACTCGCTGGTGGAAGCCGAGCTCGACCCAAAACGACTTTCGCTCGACGTGCTGGTCCTTTACACCGTCGAGCGGGCCGGCGTGTTCCGGCTCGAGCTGGACGTGCCGGCCGGCTTCGAGGTCCGCGACGTCCGGGGGCGCGAAGCAGCCGGGGCCGCCGCCGTCGAGGTCGATGCCCACCATCTCGAAGGCGACCAGAAAACCCGCCTGGTGGTCAACCTCGCGCGCAAAGCGCTCGGCCGGGTCGGGCTCTTCGTCGAGTTGGAGAGGAATCTTGATGTGCCCGAATTGCTCGCGCCGGCCGGCAAGGCCGACGTCCCCCTGCCGATTCCACAAGTGGTTGCCGAGTCGGTCGAGCGCGCTAGCGGACGGTTGATCGTCTACGCCTCGGAGAACCTGCTGGTCAGTCCCGTCGACGACGAGCCGGAGGGTTTTCGCGGCATCACAACCAAGGCCGCCCTCGACGGCATGGAAGCGGCCCCGGGGCGCGACCCGGCGAGCGTGCGTCCGGTGAAGGCCTACGCGTACGCCCAGGAGCAGGGCGCGCTGGTGCTTCGGGCGGAGCGCCGCAAGCCGCAGGTGAGGGTCCGCCAACTCTTGGCCGCCAAGGTCGAGGACGGCGCGATCCAGTACGAGGCCACGTTCTTCTACGATATCCTCTACAGCAGCGTGCGCTCGCTCAGGATTGACGTGCCGGCCGAGGTGGCCCCCGAGCTGCGAAACAAGACCACCGGGATGCAGGAAACGGAGATCGTCCCGGCGCCGGACGACGTGCCCGAAGGCTACGTCGCCTGGAGCTTCACCGGCGACGCCGAGTTGATCGGCCAACAGAAGATCGAGTTGGCGTGGAAAACGCAACTCGGCGGTCAACTTGAAAGCGGAAAGCCCGTCGAGGTTGCGATTCCCCATCTCAAACCGGTGGGCGCCGACCTGCCGTGGGGCCAGATCGTGTTGAGCAAGGCGGAGACGATCGACCTGGACGACTCGGGCGAGACGCCGGGCCTTCGGCCCATTGATCCCTTGCACGACCTGATGCCCGGCGCCGACGTGCCCGGGGCCGCCCGCGCGTACGAATTCCACGAAGACTGGTCGCTCGCCGTCACCGCCACGCGATACGAGCTGGAGGAGGTCGACGAGACGAGCATCGAGCGGGCCGTGTTGCGGATGGTCGTCACCCGGGCCGACAAAATCGCGGTCCAGGCGCTTTACCGAATGCGAAGCGCCCGGCAGCGGATCGCGGTGAGGATCCCCAAGGGCGGTGAGTTCGACAGCGAGCCGAAGATCAACGGCCGCCCCGTCCCGCTGGAAATCAACGAAGGCTCCAGCGACGAATACCTGGTGCCGCTGGTGGGCCAGGACGCCAAAGAGTCCTTCCTCCTGGAACTCCGCTACACGGTCGAGAGCGAGGGAAACGAGTTCCGCCTGGATCGGCCGGAGTTCCCGCTCGACTCGGCCTCGGCCGACGGCGCGGAGCCCGCGCTTCAGGAAATGTACCTGTGTGTCTATCTGCCCGAGGAGTTGGACCTGGTCCGGAAGACGGGACCGTGGACGGAGCAGTACGGCTGGGACCTGAGCAGCACGCTCGACTTCCGCCCGATCGCCCGGCCCAACGACCTCCAACTGTTGCGGTGGGTCGCTCCCGATCAGGATTTGGGCGAGTCGTTCCCCACCGACGGCCGTCTTTACGTTTTCTCGGCCTTGCGTCCGGCCCCGCCGCCCGGCGGCTCTCTGCACCTGGCCACCGTCGCCGCCGACTGGCTCACCACCTGTGTCATTGGAGCCGTGGCGCTTTTCGGCCTGTTGCTCGTTCCCTTCCGTGCGGGGAAGCGAGTGTTCGCGATCGGGGCGCTGGTGATCGCGTTGGTGTTCTGCGGGGTTTACCGTCCGATTCTTCTCTGGCAGGTCTGCGACGGCGCGTTGGCCTCGGCCGTCCTGATCGTGCTGGTCCTCTGGACGGTCTGGTACTTCCTCTGGACGCGTCCCCGCGCCCGGCGACGGCGCCTTCGAGCCGGGCCGCCGCCTTCTGGTCCGCCGCCGTCCGGTGTGCCGAACCGTCCGAGCCCGAATCAGGGTGGGGGGGCATCGCCGTTCGTCGGCACGACAAAGACGCAGAAGCCCGACGAGGCCCCTGCCGCGTCGGCGGAACCGGCCGAAAGCCGGCCGAGCGAAAGCGCGATCGAGTGGGATCCGTCGAAGGCGGAAGAGCCGTCCGAGGTGTTTGCAATCGAGGAGCCGCTCGCAGTGGAGCCGCTGCCTGAGAACACTTCCGAGGGCCTTTCGGTCGAGGACAAACGCGAGGCCGACCGCTGCAAAGGAGGACCGAACGTTGCATAACAGCCCGTAGAACAAAAGGTCTCCCGGGGATTTGGGTGCCACTGCTGGCTTGTCCAGCAGTGATTTTCGGGAGAGTTTTCACCGCACTGCTGGACAAGCCAGCAGTGGCACCCTTTTTCGACGGGCTGCTAAGCCCGCCACGTATTTTGTGTTCGCCGTTGCCGCCATGCTATTTGCGGCTCCCGGCGCCCGGGGCATCGAAACCGATGGCGACAATCGGGCGCCGATGGTCCGGGAAATTTTTGTCCCGTTTGAGGAACTCGACGTCCTCCTGGAAGACCAGCCGGAGCGAGTCCTCCTCTCTCGCGAGGAATACGAAGAACTCCTGGTGAAGGCAAAGGTCGTTCCCGAAAGCCGCGCCCCCCTGGCGGCCGTGCTCCTCTCGGCAGATTACGTGGCAACCGTCGAGCCGGACCGGGCCCTGGTGACCGGCACGCTCGGGATCGAAGTGCTCGAAGAGGGGCTCCACGCCGTTTCCCTCGACATCTCGGGCGTGGGCCTTCGCCGGGCCGCCCTGGACGCCAAGCCCGCCGCGATCGGTCAGGCCGAGAACGGCTCGCTCACCCTGTTCGTTGAAGGCGAAGGACGGCATGAGCTGGTGCTCGACATGGTGGCCCCGCTCGAGACGGCCGCCGCCACCCAGGTGCTCAAGATCCGGCTTGCGCGGCCCCCCACGGCCACGCTCAAGCTGACCGTGCCCGGCGACGTGGAAATCAGAAGCGGCGCCGACGTGGCCGCCCGCACCGTCGACGCGGCGGCCGGCGTCACCCGGTTCGAGATCCTTCCCCGCCAGGGCGACATGGCGGTGCTGATGACGCTAAACAGTCGGCTCCTCAGGCGCCAGCGCGCGGTGGTGGCCCGAAGCGTGGTCGTCGACGAAGTGACCGAGGCCTACGAGCGGCTCCACGCGACCGTCTCCCTGCGAGTCTTGCACCAGGCCGTGGACGGTTTCCGGTTCGCACTCCCCGAGGGCTTTGAAGTCACGAAGGTCGATTCCCCGATGTTGGCGCGCTGGGCCGTCGAGCAAGACGCCGACGCCCGGGTGCTCGACGTCCGGCTTCGCGACCAGACGAGCGAGACGGTCGTGCTCAACCTCTCGGCCGTAAGGACCACGCGCCCGCCGGACGACTGGACCTTCCCCAAGCTCGAGCCGCTCGACGTGCTCGGTCAGGTCGCCGTGCTGGGCCTGCTGGTCGACCGGCGGCTGGGGGCCGAGTCGATCGCCGCCGCGGGGCTGATCCCGATCGACACGTCGGTGC
>JBDRTC010000629.1:0-12846 GCA_043824335.1 Planctomycetota bacterium
CTCGCGGCCCGAGCGATTGCCCCCCTCGATCGCCTTTGCCGACCTGGCCACGGCCCGGTCCTATGCCGGAGTGTACCAGGGCCGCGTGATCGCCCGGCTGTGCGCCACGGCCGGGCGCGAAGCCGCAAAACTCGCCGCGGCGGCCGAGTTCCTGGGCGGCAAGCCGATCGAGGGAGGCGACGCCGCGTTCGACTTCGACCTCTTCCCCCGAATCTCGCTCAGGCTGATCTGGCACGCCCCTGACGACGAGTTCCCCGCCTCCGCCACGCTCCTCCTGCCGGTCAACCTCGAATCGTACCTCTGCAGCGAAGACATCGTCGTCCTTTCCGAATCCCTGGTCTCCCGGCTGGGCGGGCGGCCGTTTTGAGAAGGGGGAGATGGTTCGCCTATCGACGAAGAAAAGGAACAGAGCGAATCTATCCCACTTCTTGTTCTTATCTCAAACATTCGGCTCCGGGTCGGTGCCGGGGACGTGGACGCAGTCGGGCTCGGGGCCGAGGGGGTCGCCGCTGACGGCGTAGGCGCGGGCGCGGCTGCCGCCGCAAACGTAGCGGTACTCGCAGGCGCCGCAGATGCCCTTGTACTGGTCGGGGTCCTGAAGGGCGCGGAACGTGGGATGGTTCTGGTAGAGGTCGACCACGGAATCCTGGGGAAAGCGCCCGCAGACGAGCGGCAGGAAGCCGGCCGGATAAACCTCGCCGACGTGGCTGACGAACATTACGCCGCGCCCGTCAGTCACCCCAAGCGGCGCCCGGTGCAAACGCCGGCCGGCCCCTTCGCCCTGCTTCGGGGGCGCCAAGGGATGGCCGCCCTGCTGGAGCACGTAACGGCGGTAGTGCGGGGCCTCGGTCGTCTTCACCGAGTACGGCTGATTGCAGGCATGGTGCCAAAGCCGTTCAAAGGCGATCTCGTACTCCTCGGGCTCGATCCGCGTCTCCTCCACGCCCCGGCCCACGGGAACGAGAAAAAAGACCGACCACATGGCGATCCCCTGCTCGGAGAGCAGTTCGGCGATTGCGTCGATCTGGTGGAAGTTGCGGCGGGTGATGCTCGTGTTCACCTGGACCGGAAGCTCCAACTCGCGCGCATCGGCCAGCATGCGCAGGGTCCGCTCAAAACTCCCCTCCCAGCCGCGGAAGGCGTCGTGCGTTTGGGCGTCGGCGCCGTCGAGGCTGATTCCCAAAGCCCGAACACCGGCCTCCTTGGCCCCGGCGAACGCTTCCCGCGTGGCAAGCGGGGTTGCCGAGGGCGTCAGCGCCACGTGCAAGCCGCGTGACGCGGCGTGGCGGACCAGGGCGAACAGGTCGGCCCGCTTCAAGGGATCGCCACCGGTCATCACCAGCATCGGCGGCCGGGGAAAGCTGAGGACCTGGTCGATCAGCGCCTTCGACTGGTCGGTGGTCAGCTCCTCCGCGTGCGGCTCCTCCTGGGCCGATGCCCGGCAGTGCTTACACACCAGGTCGCACGCCTGGGTCACCTCGTAATAGAACATCAAGGGGTTGCGGCCGAAATCTTCTTGCGTGTATTCGGAATGTTGCATCGTTCTAGGGAAGTTCCTCGGGATGTTTCGGTGTTTCGGCGGTCGAATCCTCCGGCTCCTCGTCCAGTTGCCAGACGCCCGGTCCGCTGCCGGAGGGAATCACCTTCCTGTAGAGCACGGAATAGTACCGGAACCGGGCGGGCATGTGGGACCCGACCGAAGCGATCACGACGACCACCAGGAGGATCGGCAGCCGAACCGTCCAAAAAAACGGCACGGCGCCGATCAGGAGAAGCTTGCCGAGCGTCATGAGCCCTCGGCCCTGGTGGAACCAGACGAGTCCAGGGCCGGCCTCCAGCACCCCCAATCCCGCGCCGGTGCCGATGGTAAGCCACAAGCTCAACAACAGCCTCTCGCGCGGCACGTCGAATGCGTGGCCTCCCAAGAGAACGCCCATCGCGGCGACGTGGGCCGTCCTCAGCGCAATGTTCCACGCCCGGCCGTTGGTCAGCCGTTGAAAACAATCCCGGGCAGCAGAAGGTCGAAGCGGAGTCATGTGTCAAGAAGTTGGTCTGGTTGCACATTCCAGGAGACACGGGAGGCCAAGAAAGCCCATTGTCGTTGCTCTTCGTCCGGTCCCGGTCCCCCTCGCAACCTCTCTCGGGCTTCCGAGCCGCGACGCTCGTTTTCTTCCATTTCCTTGATCGTCACGCCGCTCTCCAGGGAGTGGCGGCGGTCCTTTGGAAAGGCCGACTCACTGGGCGAGGCGGGCACAATCTGCTTGAGCACCACGTCGTCGAACTCCACGACCCCGGCCGGATGATAGGCATAGAGTTCCACCTTGCCCCAGCGGGGTGTGTACTTCGTGTGCTTGGGCGTGAAATCCTGCGTGTGCGTGTTCCAGGTGTCTTGTCGAATGGGCCCGGAGAGGTTCTGCTGGCTGCGATAGCACTCGCGGAGCTGGGCGCTCTCGGGCACGTAGCTGCCGCGCCGGGCCCCTGAGCCCGCGGCACCCGAGCCAGGCGCGTACCGGGAGCCCATTTCGTCGTAGCACTTGATGAACACCTTGACGGTCGGCCCGTTGGAGCGCCATCGACACTGAAACCGGTACTTGGCGCCGTCCTCGATAGGGAACGCCTTGCTGTAGTAGGGCACGCCCGTGCTGTCGGCCAGGCCCTGGTCCATCGTGAAGCGGATCACGCGGTTGGCGGTGTTGCCCGTCTCCGCGATCCACTTGACGACGTTGCCCAGCGGCTCGTACTGGTCGACGAAGCCACCCTCCCAGCCCTTGTCCCAGCCCCGCGGCACGCCGGCGGAGCCCTGCTCGAAATCGGCCCCCTCGACCAGGTTCGCGTTGCTTTTCCAGTTCTCTTCGGCAAGCTGATCGATCGGCGGGGGGCCGCCCGGCTTGCGGTCGTAGAGCTTGTCGAGCATTTGCTTGACGTAAAGATGCGGGATCTCGCTGACGGAGTTCGTGCGGGCGCTAACCTCGTAGACGATTTTGGGCTCGGGCCCGGCGGAGAAATCGACGCACTTGATCACCAGGTCGTAAATCTCCCATTCGGCCCCCGGGGCCCGCTCCACGCTCCCCCAGATGGCGACGTCGGCGTCGAAGTCCTTGCGTACGACCTCGGCAACCTCGGCCAGCGGGCTATCGGGCGTGATCTTGCGGTTGTTGGCCGCCGAGAGGTCGCGAACGTCGAGCATCGTATCGGGAATGATGAACCCGCCTTCGCGCTCCAGCTTTTTCCAGACCATGTCGCCGACCATCTGGCCGTAGCGGCCGTTGTCGAACTTGGAGACGAAGTCGAAGGGGATCACGACCTTCTGCTGCCGGGCCGTGTCGTATTCCTGGCGTGCCGGGGCAGGTGGGGACGCCTCGCCGTCGGCAAGCCCCACGGCGGCGGCCCTGGAGCCGGAGGGTTCTTCACCCGCTTCCTCGACCTCGATCTCCACCGTTTCGTCCGGTTCTGACGCGCTTTCCGGACCCAGGGTCTTTACATAGTCCTGGTCCGCCTGGCAGAGATCCTCAATCGGGATGACCGCGGCCCCGCCGTCTTCCTTTTCGAGGCAAACGTTTCCGTCGAGCAGGCTGACGAACTCGGCGCTGGCCAAAACTCTTCCAGCCGTGTCGGTCCACTTCCTCAGGGCACTTGCCTCATCGTGCGCCGGCTTTTCCTCCGGCTGCCTTGACGCGAGATCCTTCTCCAAGTCGTCGACGTCGCCCACCGATTTCAGAAGCGCGCTCGTTTCCTCCTCCAGGCGTTGCTCTCTCTTCCTTGCGGCTTCCGCCCGCGCCGCCACATCGGCCGCCCCGTCGGACGAGCCGCCGCAGCCGGCAATCACGGAAACAGCCAACAGACTGGCGACGAGGCGAACTGTCATCGCTTGATTTCTTTCGTTGCGGATTGCGGAAGGGGACAGTCCCATTTTCGCTGCGCGAAAATTGGGACAGTCCCCAAGCTGTTCTCCCCAAGTTGTTCAGGCGACACGCAAACGCCCACGGGCTGCGTCCCGTGGGGTCGAGCCGGATTCACCTCGCGTCGATCGCCACGACATCAACCGCCGAGTCCCCACCCTCACTCGTTCCCGGCGGGCGCCGCATTTTCAGCGGGGGCCGGGGCGGCGGCCTTTGCTCCGCCGGTGGCCAGCCGCTCAAAGTACTGCCGGTTTAACTCTTCCCATCCGACGGGCGACGGGTCCTGCATGCTGCCGAGGAGTTCCTCCTGGATGTCGGTGGGGAGGTTTGCCGTTTCATCCTGGCGGACCTCGAACTCCCCTTCCAAGTATTGCTTCACGTTGCCCAGGCCGTCGGCCACGACCTGCCGCTGCCGGAGGGCGTTTTGGTAACGGCCGGCTTTGAGATCGCGCTCGATCTGCCGCATCATCTCGATCATCTTTTCGAGATCGGTGTGGTGGAAGTTCATGATCTGGAACTGAAGGTCGATGCCCTCGGCCTTGTTTCTCAGCGCGGCCTGCTTCCCGGCCAGTCGATTGCTTTCCCGCTCGTCGCGGGCTCCCGGCGAGGGACCTTCCAACCCCTCGCCGCCTTCGCCACTTTCCTTGCCGCCGCCGGTGGCGCCGCCCACGGCGTCCTTGCTGTGATCCTTGATTTGGCCTTTCGTGTACGGGTCGGGCGTGAGGCGGCTGGGCGTCTTGCGGCCGCCCTTGCCGACGGCTTCGTCGCCGACGAACTCGCCGCTCGACTTGCCCTGCCGCCCTTCGCCGGCCCGGCCTCCGATCTCGCTCGTGTTGGGGAGGCGGTTCCCCGTGGCGCCTTTGGCGCTCATGTTGGAGATCGGCCCGTCGGCCACGTCCCAGCCGGCGCCCTTGTCGATCGAGTCGGCCGCACTCGAGGAGACGTCCTCCATCTCGTCGAACAGGTCCTCCTCCTCTTCCAAGAGATCGCCGATGAGGTCTTCCAGCTCGCCGGGCAGTTCGGCCATGGGGGCCTCCTTGTCGGCGTCGGAGAGCGATTCCTCCTGGCTCCACCGCTCGCGGTCGGGCGTGTCCGGAAGCCACTTTTCCATGTTCGTTTGGATCTCTTCGGCCATCTCGGCGCCCAACTGTTCCAAGGGAACGGCGATGTCGGCCGTCTTCTTCAGGAGCGCGTCCTCGGCCATCTTGAGCTCGGTCTGGATCTCGACCAGCTCTTTGAGCATCGACGGATTGGCAAAATCCTGCTCGGGGAGCTTGCTCAGGTCGGTGTTCAGCTCCTTCATGAATTTTGCCCAGTCGTCTTCGGCGGCCTCGAGCGCCTCGAGGAGCTGCTCCTGCTGGTCGGCAAAATCCTCGACCGGCGCCTTGGCCAGGTTCTCCGCGGCCTCGACCACCTTTTTCTGCCGCTCCAACGCCTCCTCGAGCTTGTTCTGGAGGTCCTCGAACTTCTGCTTGGCGTCGTTGGGCAAGTCGCCGCCGGGACGCTTCTCCATCTCGGCCAGCTCTTCGTGCTCGGCCCGGCGGGCGACGTCGAGGAGCCCGCGCAAGGCGTCGATGATTCGCCCTTGCGTCTCATTCAAAAGGGGTATCGGCTCGTTGAATCCGGCCAGGTCGTTGATCTTCACCAGGTCGTCGCACTGCTGGACCGCCTTGAGCATGTCGCCGAAGGCCACCCGGTTGAGGGCCTGCTTGACGGCTCGTCGCTCCTCCTTGTCGGTGTTGCCGATTGACTTGACCAGCCCGATCGACGATTTTTGCACGTCGACCTGTAGCGCGCGGACTTCACCGGCGTGCTTGGTCCGGTCGGCCAGCACCTCCTTGTGCAGGATCATGGCGGCCTGTACGCGGGCGCGGATCTGCTTCTCGAGAATCTTCCAGATCTCGCTTCGCAGGCTGTCGAGCTCGTCCAGGGCTTCGGCCGACTTGTCCTCTTCGGCAACGATCCGGATGGTATGCCAGCCTTCATCGGGGTCGTCGGGAGTCTGTTGGGGCTTGAGGTCCAGTCCCCAGCCCTCGAAGTCGCGCCGGTCCCAGGAGACGGCCCGAAGCATGACCGTCTGCCCGGCCCGGACCTTATCGCCCGTCAGCTCCAACCGGTGGTGCAGCACGACGGTGTTGCTGCTCTCAAACTCCGTCCAATCCTTGACGGTGGCGGCGGGCGAGTCCTCGGTTTCTGCGCCCTCTGCCGGTTCGGCGCCGGCTTCTTTACTCTCGCCGCTTAGAACCTTCATTTCCAAGCGGACACGGCCGATGCCGTGGTCGTCGCCGGCGCGGATCATCACCGGAAGATCGGCCCCCGGCGACGCGGTCGCCTGGCGCCCCGGCTTGAGCAACTCGACGGTGGGCGGCTGGTCGGGGAGCACGTGGATGCGGTTTGGACGGGGGCTCGGGTCGCCGTGCCCGGCGTCGTTGAACATGTGGATCGTGAAGGTCGAGTCCCGCAAAAGCGGCACCTTGACGGTCAGCACGGCCCCCTCGTGCTCGACGCGGCCCACGTACCGCTGTCCCTCCGACTCGATATGGCCGCTGGCGATCGGCACCGAAGGCCGGATCGAGAGCTCGGCCACCGTGCATTGCGGGGCCTCCAGGTCGGCGTGCTTCTGGAGAACGGTTTCCTCTGCCCGACCCAGGTACGGCGGATAATGGAACGTCACCTCCACCTCGTCGATCGTCGGCTTCTGGCGGACGCCCACGGTGTACTGCCGCGTTTGCGAATCGCCGATCTCCAGGCGGTAGGTGAGCGGCTTGAGCACCGACGGGAGCGTCAGCCTGTAACGGCG
Organism: Planctomycetota bacterium; assembly: GCA_043824335.1. Classification (GTDB taxonomy): domain Bacteria; phylum Planctomycetota; class Planctomycetia; order Pirellulales; family Thermoguttaceae; genus JBDRTC01. The sequence goes on from JBDRTC010000629.1 coordinate 6,700, forward strand.
CCGCGGCTGGTCGCGCGTGGCGCCCCCTTCGTCGACCTTCACCGTGTATCGTTCTTCGGCGACCATCGGGAGCTCGCTTTCGGCCTCGTTTTCCGGCGTGATGAGCACCCTGGCCCGGTAGGGGGCTCCGGCCGGGCGGTCGACGATCACGGCGGTGACCTCCAGGCTTGCTCCCACGAGGACATCGGTATCTTCGGGGGCGACTTCGAGGATCTTGACCGAGCCGATCGACGGTACGAACTCCCAGGGCTTCATCAGGCGATCGGCCGCCGAGCCCCAGTTGGGAACGAAAAGGTAACAGGCCACGCCCAGGGCCAGGAGCACGCCCAAGGCACCAAGCGATTCACCCAGGTCGCTGGGCGTCTGCATGCAGTAGCGGAACCGCCGCCAACGGTTCTCCCTGGACGGGGCCTCCTCAAACCGGACGTGGCCGACCCGGGCCGCCGCCTGGGCGACCGCCGCCTCGCAGAACGCGAGATCCACGTTCTGCGTGTCGCCGGCGAGCTGCACCACGTTGATCAGGTTGCTGCCCAACTCCGGGTATTCCGCCTCGACCCGCCGGGCCGTGGCCTCCAGGCTCCGCTGGGCCCGCGCCAGTCGACGGCACACCAGCACAATCATCGTGATCGTCACGGCCACCCAGGCCAGGAATAAGCCCAACAGGGCAAGCTGCGAGAACTTCAGAAAGGCGTCGGTCAGCATGAGCACGAACAGCGTGCCCAGCGAAATGCACGTGGCCAGCACGGCCGTCGTCAAAAGCGTGAACAGCCACCATTTCTGACGCGCCGCGTCGAGCCGCCGGAGGACGTTCTGGGCCGCTGGAGACATCGATCGTGACCTTTCCTGTTCCGGTCCTCTCGCGGGGCACCAAACAACTCCAACACCCCTCCAGATTCCTATTGTGGCGGGTCTTGGGGGCTTTCGTCAAGAGAATTGCGGTTCTCTGACGGCCTCGGCGCCCTCGAAGGGCGGAGACCCTTCCTAGGGCCGTTTGGACCGCGTTTTTCCGGGGTTTCGTGGCATTTCGAGCACTCGGGGAGATTCGTCTTCTCCCCCCTCTATGGTGTGTGGTTTTCCACCAGTTCTTGCACCAGAACGCACGTTCATGCGGTGGTCCACCGAGTTTTGGCCCCTTTGGTATTGGTCCTAACCCATGACCCGGCCGCGGTTTATGGTACGCTTCAAGAAGCTGCCTGTGAAGAGCTTCCTGGAGCTTCGATATCTTGCCGCGTGGTACAACAGCCATCGCCCCCACATGACACTTGGCGGCAAAACGCCCGATGAAGTCTACCATCGCCTCTGCCCGATGAACCGTCAACCGCGGTTCAAACCACGGGCAAATTGGCCGCGACGGTCGCCCTGCGCTAAGCCGGTGACGCTGGTCAAGGGCAAGCCGGGTGTCCGATTGGCGTGCGAGATCACCTTCCAGGGCAAACGACGGCACCTGCCCGTCGTAACGCTGAAGCGCGCCGCGTGAAGGGCCGGTCCCATCGGTCCAATGCTTGCACGCGCCGCTGGTGCGCGCCGTGATGTCGGCACGCTGGCTGACGACGGCCAGTTGTTGACCACCGAGCCCGTTCGGGCACCGACTTCCATGCTTACCCGTTCTTCTGGCCACCGATTCTCTCGGCAAAAGACCCTTCCGTTGTGGGGGCCAAAAGTCGGCGGACCAGCGCAGCGGGGTGGGTCCAAGCTAAGGAACGATAGTTGAGACCACGTGACTGAGGGTGTCCCGTCACTCATCATCCTCCCGGATGACGGATCGCCGAGGCGTTCTGATTCAGCACGTGTGAGTAGATCGGGCGGGCGTAGCCGTGACTGCCCTGGTTCACGTCGCACACGGCCACGATCTGGACGTCGATTTTCGAGTGCTTGCTCGGGTGATGTTGCGTTGTCTATTCCGGACGGATCTCCGCCGTGTGGACGCCGACGCCCGCCGGAAGCGTGAGAGTCTGACGAGCCGCAAGAACGCGCTTCTCGACCTTGCCGTCTATGTCGACCTCGCTGTGCAGATAACCGCAGAACTCGTTGAAACCGACCCACCGCTTGTCCTTTCTGGACTCAATCCAATCTCTGCTATCGGTTAAATCGACAGAGCGCGACCCAGTGACCTTTGCAGAAATCAAGGTATCAAATGACGGATGCGGATTGGATGGTGGAGAACCTCAAGGACGATCTGGCTTTGCAGATGGGCCTCTATGTCAGGGGGCAAATCGATGCTGTTGACGTCGCCAAGCTGAAGCAACTGAGCGGGCATCTGAATCGGCCCTTGGACCTGGAGGAGAGTCCGCTCCCGCGGGGAACGGTGGCGTCGCTCTTGGACGCCTACTCCTTCGCCGCCACGAAGACCATCTTGAAGAAGGCCGAAGCTTATGCGAACGAGCATGACAAGAAGCTCATGGTCATCCTTTTCGATCCTTATCGCGTGATGCGGACTCTCCTCGGAGGCGGTGCGCGTTACGATCAGGAGATCGTCGATTTCCTAGAGGAGAACGAGTTCAAGGTGTTCGATATGAATCTCGTGCACTGCGAGGACTATAAGAGCTTCAACCTCAGTGTGGGCGACTACTGCAAACGGTATTTCATCGGTCACTACAGCCCGGCGGGAAATCACTTCTTTGCCTACACGCTGAAGGACCGAATGGTGGATTGGCTGGACCCCAAACCGTTGCCGTACCGGGATACGACGCAGAAGATCATTGATTTCAAGGGGTATCTTCAAGAGTATTGATCTACTGAGAATCTGCGATTCGGTTGATGGAGGCTTCCGTCCAGGAAAACTTGCTTGACCTGCACTCGGCGATGGCGTACAACCGAACGCACATGCGGCGGAATGGGAATGTTCCGCCGGCCTACCCGGACTCGATCCTACCACCCTAATTCGGAGGATGAACCCATGCAGAACACTTCTAACCGCCGGCAATTCCTGGCTGCAGCTTCGGCCGGGGCAGCACTCAGCTTTACGGCGACGAGCTATGCGAAGATCGTTGGCGCCAACGAACGGATCGCGATCGGTCTGATCGGTTGCGGCGGCCGCGGCTGCAAGGCACACATGCCCGGCGTGCACGCACACGACAAGGAGCAGAACGTCGAGTTCACCGCGGTGAGCGACCCGTGGCGGATTCGCCGGGAGCGCGGGGCGGAGCAGTGCCGCGAGTGGTATGGCCGTCCGGGCCGGCAGTTCGCCTCGTACCGTGACATCCTGGCCCTGGAAGACATCGACGCCGTGATGATCGCCTCCTGCGACCACCACCACGCGGCTCATTTGGAGGCGGCGGCCAAGGCAAAAAAAGATGCCTACTGCGAAAAACCGTTGGCGATGGACATGGAGTCGCTGAAGCGCTGCTGCGATGCCGTCAAGGCGAGCGGCATCGTGGTGCAGATGGGCACACAGGTGCGGAGCTACGCCACCAGCACCGGCTGCCGGGAACTGTTCCGCTCCGGGGCGATCGGCAAGGTCTCGCGGATCGAGCAGTGCCGCAACGGCAGCAAGCCGTATTGGTACTCCTGGATGCAGCGGGCGGAACCGATCAAGCAGGAGGACGTGGACTGGAAGGAGTTTCTGATGGACCGGCCCATGCGTCCCTTCGACGGCAAGCTGCTGACCGGCTGGTACGGCTACCGCGATTTCACGGACGGACCGATCGCCAATCTGGGCTGTCACTTCTACGACCTCTACAACTACATCGTCGGGAGCACGCTGCCGGTGAGTTGCGTAGCCCAAGGGGGCACGTTCACCTGGAAAGACGAGTACAACTTCACCTGCCCCGACCACTGCCAGGCCGTCTTTACTTACCCCGAAGGCTTCATGGTCAGCTACTCGACCAACTTCGGCAACGGCAGTGGCAGTGTGATGAAGATCTACGGCGATCAAGGCACCATGGATCTGACCAACTGGCGAGCGCCGACATTCTCAAACGCTGGAGCGATCAATCCCAGCAAGCTTACCAAGGAGGAGAAGCCGGTCGCGCCCGTGGAGACCCCCGACCACTTCCTCGATTGGCTTCAGTGCCTGCGTTCGCGCAAGGTGTGCAACGCTCCGATCGAGGCAGGCTACGACCACTGCGTGCCAGCGTTGATGGCGATGCGGGCCTTCGACACCGGTGTCCGCCAGGTTTACGACGCGGAAAAACGCGAGTTTCGGGACGGCTGATGCGCGTGGTGGATGGTCAAGGGTTTCCTGCACATTGCGGTCGAGGCGGTCCACGAGCCAGCTGAGAGGCGTAGAATTGGTGCAAGGACCACGTCAGTCTGTCGCCCTCTTTGCACGTTTGTTGTTGGGGGCTGCCTCGACCTTAGTTGTCCGATTCTTGCTGGCAACTGCCGTCATGAATCCGGTTGATGCGCTCCTCGCTATGGAGCCGGCACCGCAGTCACGTGCCGCTAACGACTGGCCACAGTGGAGAGGACCGAACCGCGATGGTACGGTTGTTGGATTCTCGATTCCCGACGTCTGGCCTGAATCGCTTAACAAGCAATGGTCCGTTGACGTGGGCCACGGTTATTCGTCACCAGTGGTCGCCGACGGACGGGTATATCAACTCGGCCGGCAAGGTGACGAAGAACATGTCCGATGTCTAGCGTTGGACTCCGGCAAAACCGTTTGGCACGCCAGCTACCCGGCCGCCGGCGCAGTTCATTCCGCTGCGGCATCTCATGGAATCGATCCCAGCGGCCGTGCATGGGCGCATCCGGCTCTGTTTGGAAAACGCATTCTGGTCAAAGGCGACGAGAATCTGATTTGTTGGTCTCTTCCTTGAGTGTGGCCAGTTCGTTCCATGTTAGCTTGTCGAGGCGGTCGTCCTACTCCGAGAAGAACGGAAACAGCTTCTTGAGCTCCGCTTCGTTGGGCCGGCGTCCGTATTCGCAGATCTCGAGCACTTCGGCGTATTTCACGGCCTGGCCCTTTTCGGGGCCGTAGAACTTGATCAAGAGGTCGCGGTGCCCGTCGGCGGTTCGCTGGTGGCCGGGCCCGCGGTGATTCTTGGCGTACTCGAGGCGCTCCTGGTCGGTCTTGGGGATGCGGCTGACGCGCTCGTCGCTCCCGTGGACGCCGCCCTCGAAGAACTGCGACACCAGAGCGGACATCGCCTGGGCTTTCTTGTCCCACACGTCGTCGATCGACACGGCAATGTCGGCCTCGAACGGGTTCGGCTTCCGGAAGCCGTCGCGGTAGTACATGAAGACGGGGTTGCGCTTCAGCGCCGGCACGTCGGGGCAGAAGAAGGGGACCGTCACCATGAAGGCGGAGTCCATCACCAGCACGCCGGTGTAGCGGTGGTCGGGATGGTAGTCGTTGGGCCGGTGTGTCATGACCAGATCGGCGTTCCATTGGCGGATCAGGCGGACGAACTTCCTGCGGTTTTCGAGCGTGGGCATGAGCTCGCCGTCGTGGATGTCGAGCACCTCGGTCTCGATGCCGAGGATCCTGGCCGCCTCTTGGGCTTCGGCGGTTCGCCGCTGCGCCAGCGGGCCGCCCGCCATGTGAAAATGCCCGATGTCTCCGTTGGTCGTGGAGACGAATTTCACCTTGTGCCCGGCCGCGGCCCACTTGGCCGCCATCCCGCCGACCTGGTACTCGCAATCGTCGGGATGGGCCCCGAAACAGATGATCCGCAGCTTGCCGTCTGAGTCTTGCGCCCCGGCCTCGGCAAGCGGGAAAAGGGCGCCAAGGGCCACCAGAACGATCCACCATTTGCACCTCATGGAACACCTCCGGTTGTACTGGGATCTCGAAACGCTCGGATTACCCGTCTCTTGCCGGCCGCGGGCATCATCCGCGCCGGTTACGCCGTCCAGTCCTTGAAGAAGCGAGCTTGCTTTGGGTATAGTGTAGCAGTCGGTCTTCCCGAATCAACATGCGGCGCCGGTTCGGCGGCGGACCACCCTGAGCACCGACGCGGGGCGTATGGGCGGGTTTACGGGTCGCGACACTGGAGGCAACGGACTACCGGGATCCAAGAAAGACGAAACCGCTTGTGTCTGTTCCTAAGGATTTCGAGAGTACTCGCTGGACTGAATGCCAATCCCATATTCTCATACCTTTTCGCGGGCGCCTCGAAAAAGGACCCGAAAACGAGATGCGAGTCCGACATTCGGCCTCAGGCTCGAACACCCTCGGGTCGGGGTAACGGGTCGAGCGTTAGC
>JBDRTC010000630.1:0-15030 GCA_043824335.1 Planctomycetota bacterium
GCCGCCGATCGGGCGAACGCGCTCTCGCCGCCGTGGCTTTGGTACATGAACCCGCCGTCGGCGTTCTGGCACCGCTTGACGTACTCGATGCAACGGTCGATCGAGCCTCGCGGCACGTGAAGCCCGGCGTTTCGGCCCGCCCGAAGCGCCATCACCTGGCAGATGGTCACCGAAATGTCGGCGTCGCTGCGTTGCGGCTGATACCGCCAGCCACCCTCCTCGTTTTGGGTGTTGACGATCAGGAGCACGGCCTTGTCGAGCTTCTCGCGCAGCTCCGGCCGCCGCGACATGCCGTAGCACTCCGAGAGGAACAGGGTCGCAAACCCGTGGCCGTACATCGGTCCGTGACTGGCGGAACCGGGGTTCACGATGAACCCGCTCGGCTGCGTGTTGACCAGAAGATAGTCGACGCACCGGCTAACCCGATCGCCGTAGGGTCCGCGGCCCGGCGTGCTGCCGCCGGACATGAAGGCCATCCCGGCCAGGGCGCAGATGGCGACGTTGCCCCGGTAGCTGCCGGAGCCGAAAGAGCCGTCGTCGTGCTGCCGCTCGGCCAGGAACTCCAACCCCCGCTCGATTGCCCGGTCGGCCGCGGGCGTAATCAACTCCGCCCCCGCCTTCTCCGGATCAGGCTGCTGGCCGGCCGACGGGCTGGGGAAGAACGCCAGAACAAGGCTCGATGCAAAAAGGAGCCCGCTTGACCCGATACCCGACAGACCGCTCGCGGACGACTCACCCTTCATCATTCATCCTTCATCGTTCATCATTCATCGTTCATCATTCATCCTTCATTCAACTCCCCGCTGTTCGGCGAGGCGCTTGAAGTACTGTTCGATCAGGGGCCTGTATTTTTCGAGAAACTGGTCGCCTGCCCACTGGAGCATCTGCTCACGTTCCGCCTCGGGCAGCTCGCCCCAAACGGCTTTGATAAGCTCCTTTCTCTCGCTCTGGCTGAGCCCGCCGGCTTCTCCCACGCCGGGCTTCGTGGCGGGCTCGCTGACCAGCTTCTGGGACGGCTTGGCGCGGCCCGGGCTTGGCTTCGTCTGAGGCTGACGGACCTGCCCGCGACTGGCGACCTTCGAGCTGCACTGCGACGAGCCGCACTTCTTGCACTGGCTTCGGGCCTTTTTGATCAGCTCTTCCAGGTTGGCGACGATCTCCTTCTGGAGGCCCTGTGTCTTCGGGCCCGATTCCGTTTGGGCGATCAGCCCTTCGACCTCGCGCATCCACCGGGCGACTCCCAGCAAAGGGTTCTTCTCCTCGCTAACCGCCGCGGGCCCAAGCTCGCGGAGCAATTGCCGCTCGAGATCCTCGCCGTCTTTGCCCGCGGCGTCCTGTCGTGTGCCCTCCCGGTCAGGCTTCTTGGTCTTTCCCTCTTTCGGGGCCAAAAGCTCCCGATCAAACTCGTCGAGCGTGTCGGCGCGCAGGCTTTCGAGCAGCGCTTCGTCGAGCGACTGCGCCGGCTTCGCATCTGCCCGGACGCTCGCGGCAGGGCTCAAAACGCACGCCAGGGCAAACAACGCCGCCAACGCTGGCAGGAACCGTACGCTCATGGCGAGTTCTCCTGGGTTTCCGAGGGGGACAGTCCCATTTTCCCTTCTTTAGGCAACTCACAAAGAACAATACACCAATTCAACAGAAATATCGAATATCGAACAAGGAATGTTGAAGTGTGAAGAAGGAAGCGCCAAGCGTTCAGTCAACCGCGAAGCTGCCGAGTTACTTCATCATTCGACATTCCTTGTTCAATATTCGATATTCATTCGCGCGAACAAATCGGTGGTATATCAATTCTTGGGAGTTGCCCTACTCGCTGGATTATTGCTCCGCCTCCCCTTCCCTCCCGGGAAGCCGCTCCGGATTTTCCTCGGGATTCTCCTCGGGCTGGATGAGGTCGAGCAACAGATCGGCCAGCCGGCCCTGCTCTTCGCTCAATTGTGTGTATTCGCGGCGAGCGTCGTCGGTCAGGGTGTCGGCCGGGCTAAAGGCCTCCTCCAACTCTCGGGTGCGGTGGTTGATCTCCTGCTGGAGGAGCTTGAGGAGCTTCAGCTCGACGAGGGTCTGCACGCCGCTCCCGGGCGGCTGCCCCGATCCTTCCGGTCCGCCTTGGCCGCTCTCGGAGTCCTCGGGCTCCTCGTCCGCCTCTTCGGGCTTCAGGGCCTCCAGCAATTGCTCAAGCCGCCTGAGGGCGTTCTGCTCCGCTTGCTGGGTGGGGGCGCCGGTCTCGCGACGGTCGAGTAGCGCGGCCGCGCGAGCCATCTCGCGAGCGGCGCCGGACAGGGCCAGATTGAAGACGTCGGCCCCAACGAGCTTTTCCGTCAAGGCGACCGTTTCGCTCTGGAGCAACCCCTGGCCGCGGGCAAGATCGTGGAGGCTGGCGGCCTGGGCCCGGGTGAGCCGCCCCTGGTCTTCGGCGAGCGTGTCCAGACGCAGCGTCTCCTCGATGATTTTCTCCTCGCGCCCGTGCATGCCTTCGAGGGCCTCTTCGAGGCGGGCCATCTGTTCCAGGGCCAGTTGGACTTCGGCCTCCAGACGCCGTCGTTCGACCTGGCGCCGGGCCTCGTCCAGGCTCTTCTTGGCCTCGCCGGCCTGCTGGGAGGATGCCCGGCCGTCGCTCTGTCGGGCGGACTGAGCCGCCTCTTTCATGCTCGCGGCGGCCTCGCTGACGGTCTGGCCGGCGGCTTCGGCCATCAGACGCTCCAGGCGCCGGGCCATGCGTTCGGCTTGTTCCTCAAGCTGCTCCTGCCGAGCGCCGAGCCGCTCCAACTCGCGGCGGCGCTCCGCCTCGTCGGATCGCTCCTGGGCTGCTTCGATTTCCTTGCGAAGGCCCTCCTGCTGCCGAGCCATTTCGGCCAGCTCCGACTCGGCCTCGCGGAGCTGTTTGACGAGCCGGCCCAGCTCGTGCTCCCGGCGATTGGCGAGGATGTCGAGGAGTTCGCGCAGGTTCGCTATCACCTGGGCCTGCCTCTCGATCGCCTGGCCCATCTGGTTCTGCCGGACGTTGCCGGCCGCCGAGCGCATCTGCCCGGCGACGGCCAGCTCTCTTGCCCGGTGAAGGGCGTCGGAGACGGTGTCGGCAACCAGCGGATTCGTCTGGCGCAACTGGGCGGCGGCCCGCTGCATTTCCTGCTGGACGCCATCCAGGTCGCGGGCCAGGTCGAACTCTCTTTGGGCCAGGATCTTCAAATCGGCCGACTCCTCCGGGAGCAGGTCCTCGGGCGCCTTGGTCAGCGTGCGGCTCCCCAAATCCCTGGTTCCCTCGCGGAGGTCCTCCTGCGCCCGCAACAATTGGCTGATCCGGGCGTGGAAACGGCGATACTGGTCCCACTGCCCCAACTCCTCGAGCATTTGCTTGAGGGAGGCAATGACCTCGTCCTGAAGATTGCGGGCCTCGGCCAACGAGCCGACAACCGCCGGATCGGGCGGAGATGGCGGGGTTCCGGTTTCGTCTTGATTGGAGGGTGAGCCACCAGCCGGTTGATCCTGCAAGCGGACCTGGGCCGCCTTGATCGCGGCGGTCAATTCCCGCTCGATAACGGGCAGGTGCCGCTTGTCGAGCCGGTCGATCTCATCCAACAGCGCGACCATTTGCCGCTCGATGTCGGGGCTGTCGACCTTGTTGTTCTCCAGATCGGCCAAGAGCCCGAGGATGAGCATCGGCACGCCGTCGCCGGGGCTGGTGAGCGTCTGTTTGACTTGGCGCTGGTTCAGTTCGGCCCCGCGGAGGTGGTCGACGTCGAGCTGGTTGAGGCGCCCGACCTCGCCCAGCCGGATTTCCAGGTCGCCTACCTGCCGGCGACTCTGCTTCTCGATTTCCAGCACGCGGGACAACTCCGAAAGGACGGCGGCCTGCCGACCGGCGATCCGCTCGGTGAGCTCCTCGGGAGTGATGATCACCAGGCGTCGCGGGTCGCTTTGGCCGGAGAGCGGCTGGTAGTCGGTGGCCGTGGCGTGGAAGGTGACTTGAGTGCCCGGCGCGAGCCCCAGCCCGGCGAGTTCCCAGTTCAAAGGGGGCGGCACGAGATTGTGGCCCAACTCGGCACCGCTGGAGAGGCCGCGTGGTTGCGGCTCAACGTGGCCTGGGCCTTCGTAAACCGGGAACCTCTTCACAAAGAGGTCATCTTCCTCCGGTCGGTCAGACCGGCTGAACACGAGCTCCATCCGGTGGATGGCCAGATCGTCCTTGGCCGCGACCCGCAACGGGACCACGGCCTGGGGCGTGACGAAGACGTTTCCCGAGGGCTGCTCGATCGAGACCGTCGGCGGGGCATCGGGCACCGCGCGAACTTCCCAGCGGTCGTCGTCACCGGCCAACAGGCCCTCCGTGTCGGTCAGCCGGAACCAGTAGGCCCCCGATCGGCCGACCACGAATTCGGCGGCCAGGCTGCGACTCTCCGGTCCGCCGAGCCGTGCCGGGATCTCTTCGCCCCCCTCCAGGCAGAGGAAGGCCGACTCGAGCGGCTTGGTCGAGGTGGCCGTGATCTGAACGCGGGTGCCCGCCAAAGCGCGGACGTTCTTCTCGGATGGCTCGGTCGGCCAGCCCGTGTAGTCCGGCGGAGTCAACGTTACCGAAAGCGACTCGATCGCCGGGGGGTCGGGGACTTCCACAGGAATCCAGGGCATCGAGCGGTCGTCGCCCCCTTCCACGCGATAGGAGAAAGGCCGGGTCACGTTTTCCCGCCGGGCAACCATCACGCCGTGCCGGCGCCGGGGGTCGGTGCGGCCCGTGGCGCCGTTCTTTCCTCGGGCGGCGGCGCGTGCGTCGACGAACCGCATCCGCTCGCTCTCTTCGACGACGGCCCCGTCGGAATTCTCGAAGCGATAGTGGATGCGCACTTCCGACGGCAGCTTCACCCCGTTCTCGTCGACGACCTCGACCGCGAACGCCTGCCCTTTGGCCACGCGCCGGACTTCCTCCAGGAAAGTCAATTGATAGGTCTGAGGCCACGCCGTGCTCCCAAAGGGGTTGACCAGCCGGGCCAGCGCAATCCGCGAGCTGAGGGGGTCCAGAAGCGCGAGGATCAGTGCCACCAGGCAGATCGCCGAGGTGGTTATCGCCGCTCGCAGCGTCGGGGCCAGCACGAGCGACTCGCGAAAATCGAGTGGCTCGGTCTGGGCGGTGGCCTGGGCAATCACCGCCCGACGCAAGGCCACGGACCCGGCCGCCGGATCGTCCTCCGGCTGCCGGAGAAACTCGACCGCGCTGGCCAGCCCGTCGCCCAGTTTTGGGAACCTCTGCTGCAATCGCCGGGCCAAGGCGACGTCGGGCAACCCGGCGTTGAGCCCCAGGATCAGGTAGCGGTAACTCGTCCAGCCAAGCACGCCCAGAACGGCCAGAGAACAGAGCACCCGGATCCCCGGGTCCTGGAACCGGAGCACGTAATCGACCAGCCCCAGCACGAGCACGACGGCGACCACCGCGCCGAGGATCCAACTGGCCGCGTGGAGCGTCACCAGCCGCCGCACGCGGCTGCGCAAATCGCCGATTCTTCGTGTTAAGGGGTGAGACATGTTTGTGCGAAGGCGCAAGTGGCTGTTACCGATCCCCCAATATCCTTCAGTCATCATTCATCATTCATCCTTGCATTCTACACCATCCCCCCCCTTTTCCGCAGGACCCATTCGCTCACCAGGAGCACCAGGAACACCAGCAGCACGGGCCACGTGTTCCACAGCGGTTTGGGGGGAAGCGATTCGATGGGGACCTCGCGGCCCGCCGGAAGATCGTGGGGAAGGCGCTCGGCGTCGAAGAACGTATAGAAATGCCCACTGGTGCGCTGGGCCGCCCGCTTCAGCTCCGCGGCGTCCATCTCCACCCGCTTGAACTCGCCGGGCGGCGCGGCCACCTCGAAATCGACCGAGGGGGACCGGCCCTCCATCGCGGGGATGGCGACCCAAGCGTGGTACGTACCGATGGGCGGCTTCGCCAACCGGCCCTCGAAAATCCCCCGGGCGATGGTGCCGCGGTGAAGCTTGACCCGGCGGGTCTTGTGGCCGGGATGCTCCAGGACGACCGTCACCCCGTCGTCGGCGGCTGGGGCGAGTCGGTCGTCGGCGAATCTCAGGCGCAGTTGCACCGATTCACCCCGCTGGTACTCCCGACGGTCGGAAGTGAGCACGGCCGAGTCGTCGCCTTCGGAGAGTTCCGCGCGGCTGAGGAAGCGGATCGTCTGGACCCAGTAGCGGGCGAAGAAGACGTCGCCGACGCGCCAACGCCACCGCCAGGTTTCGTCAGTGGCGTGAAACAACACCTTGCCGGCCCCCACGTAGTGCATCGAGATAAGCGGCAGCAGGCGGCCTTGGGAATCCATGCGCGACGGGTGTTGGGCCAGGGCCAGCGCGCCCGGCTTCAAATCGGGCGTTTTGAGGAACCAATAAAGCGGCGGAAGATTCTCCCAGATCGCCCGGGTTTCGGCCGGCGCGTCGCCCAGTTGCATCGGCGGACTTGCCAATCCCAGCTCGGTCGGCTGAAGCACGAAGGGCTCGATCGAAAGGCCGCCGGCTTCGGCCGACTCCGCAGTGCCCAACTCGACCGGCAGCAGCGGCGCCAGAGGCGTATTGCGGTAGGCCAAGGGCATGTACTGGGGCCCGGCGATGCAAACCAGCGCGCCCCCCCTGCCCTGCCCTTCGGCGCCCTGGTGATTGGAGACGAAATCGGCCAGGTTTCGCATCATCGACGTGCTCAGCAGGGCGGGGTCGGCGTCGCCCAGGATGATCACGTTGTAGCCAAACAGCTCGTCGCGCCTTACGGGAAACCCTCGCAGGGCCGACGCGCTCTGCTCGGCGTGCTCCGGATCGGCGTGCTGAAGAACCGTGTCGAGGTCAATGCTCGAGTCGCGCTCGAGCATGTTCGCCAGATAACGGTACTCGTAACTGGGAGAGGCTTCGACCAGCAGCACGCGGATCTTCTGATCGCTCACGGCGACCGCCCTCTGGAGGCGGTTGTTTTCCGTCTCCCGCTCTCCTTTCAGGGCTTCGACTTCGAGCACGTACTGGAACTTGCCCACCTCGGTGGGCCGATACGGCAGGCGCAGTCGTTGCGGCTGGGCGTTGTCGGCGATGGTCGCCTCGATCGTGGCCAGCACCTCGGGCTTCTCCCGCTCGCGAAGCTCGACCCGGACCTTGCGGCCCGCGAAACCGCTGCCGGTGAGCCGGAACTCGAAGTTGACCACGTCGCCGGCGAACACGACCTCCTCCACCAAGAGATCGCTCAGTTCCAGGTCGCGGACCGGCTTGTCGTCGCCCAGGCCGACGGTGAACAGCGGCACCCCTTTGCGGCGGGCCGTTGCGGCCGCGTCGCCCAGATCGGGGCCGTCGGTGTTGATCCCGTCGCTTAGGATTACGATGGCCGCCGGGGCCGTGCCGCGGAGATCGTCGAGCACCGTGCGGACCGCCGTTCCCAGCCGCGTCGATTCGCCGGTTGGCTCGAGGGCTTTCACCTCCTCCAGAAGCTCCCGGAGGCCCTCGGAATCGCCGGGCCGCGCGCCGGTCACCAGGTAAAGCCGCAACTTGTAGGTGCTTTGAACGGCGGCAGGCAAGGCCCCCTCGCGCTCGACGAGCAGCGTGCGGGCGAGGTTCCAGCGACTGAGATCGTCGAACCCGGCCCCCTCGACCCGCGACGCGAGTTCTCCGCGGACCTCCTCCTCGTAGCGATCCACGGTCGTCATGCTCAGCGAGTCGTCGACCAGCACGACCACGTAGGGCAACTCCGTCCGTTCGACCGACAACGCGTATTGGGCCAACATGAACAGGACAATCGCCACGAGCAGGAGCCTGATCTGCGCAAGGAGCACTCGAAACGGCTTCGACGCCTGCCGACTCTCCCGAAGGTAAACCGCGACGACAAACGCCTCGGCAAAGAGCAAGAACAAAAGCGTGATCCACGGGGCCCAACCCCAGGAATGCTCCAGGCTCCAGAGCGTACCCTCCCCGGGCCCGGTCTCGATGCCGAGCAAACGCTCGATCCAGGGACCGAGCCATCCTTCGATCGTTGCGGTTGGGAAACTGCTCATGCCGTGTGATATCCGAAACGCCAGGCGAGGAACGTTTCCACAAACAACAGGCCGAGAAGCGCGTACAACAGGGTTCTGGCCAGCCCGCTCGATCGGCCGATCCGGCCGACCGGAGGGTCGTCGAGATTCTGCCAGGTCGTTTGGTGAACGAAGGGGACCTCGGGCCAAACCCGATTGCGCAACTCCTCCGGGCTGATCCGCGCCAGATCACTCTCCACCGGATCGACGTTCACCGCGAAGACGTCTCTGACTGAATTCGGCGGCCCCGACTGGACCGTGTAGACGCCGCTCGCGTAGGTGTCGGAATAGCTCCACGCGCTGGTGCCGTCCTCGGCGCGGGGAGTGACCTCGTCCTCGCGGCGTCCGTCGGGCCGCTGGACCCAGAGGGGCACGTCGGCGATCTCGCCCGAAACGGTCCCCCCCAGGGCCTGCCCGACCTCCACGTTGCGCTCGACAAGCTCTTCCCCGATTGCGTAGCCCAAGGCGTCGCGCACCACCGGCAGGTAGCTGGGCAGCTTGGGCATGGGTGTCCAGGAGTCGTCGGCCGACGTGGCAAACAGCACCACCCGGCCGCGGTGAATCGGCTCCTCGACGATCAACGGATCGCCACCGGCCATGGCCAGGGCGACTTTCGCCCTCGACAGCGCGGGAACGATCAATTTGAAATGCTTGTCGACCGGCGTGGTCAACAGCCCGGCCTTCTCGTTGCCGCGGAAGCTGCGCACGATCGCGTGGCGGTATTCCAGCGGGTCGAGGCGGTGCTCGGGCTTCTCGACAAGCTGGCCCAGCCGGGCCGGCAACACGCGGACGCCGCCGGCACGCTCGCCGGCCAGTTCGCGGTTGTACCGGTCGGGCATCACCTGGTCGCCCAGGAAAAACACCAGGCTCCCCCCGCTTTTCAAGTAGCCCTCGAGCGCCCTGGCCTCGCTCGACGTGAACTGGGCAACGTTCGCCAGAAAGACGCAGTCGTACCGATCCAGGTCGAGCTCGAGCAGGCGGCTCTCGGGCACCACGTCGACGCGGATCTCCCCCCCGCCGAACCGGCCCTCTTCCGGCCGTAGCGCCGCGGCCAGGTAGTCGGTGGCCCCGCCGAACGGCTCCCCCGACGGCCGCCCGTCGACGCAGAGCACCTCGACCGAGGGCTTCACCGGCAGGGCAATCCAGCGATGGTTGTCGACCTCGAGCTGGTCGCCTTCCAGGCGGACCTCCAGCGTGTGATCGCCTGGCGCTTCAAACCGATAGGAGAACTCGACCGAAGCCTCCCCGGCCGGTGCCAGGTCGACGTACAGCTCGTCGACGCGGTGCCCGTCGACCAAGAGTTCGACCAGTTGGCGCACGACGGCCTGGCGTCCAAAACTCTTCAGCTCGGCCTCGACGTCGACGTTCCGCCCGAGCGTTACGAAGGGTTCGTCGGTGCTCAGGGAAGTGACGGCGAGGTTCTCGGCGTCGTCTTGTCCCAGGTCGATCACCATCAGTCCGGCCGTTTGGGCCAAGCGTTTGGATCGCTTGAGAAACTCGGCTTTCCTGGCCGGGTCGGCCCCGTCGACAAGCCAACCGACGCGGCCCAGGTCGCTGAGGAAGTAGACCTCCTCCCGGACCAGCCTGGGATGCTCGCGCCGGGCCGTGAAGAGGACCTGCTCGACCTGTGCCAGCGTCGCCGGCAGATCGGCCGTGGTGTGTGGGAGGGCGAGGTCGTCGAGTTCCGGCAGAAAGTCCCGAGGTTCGAACACCGGATTTCCAACCACGACCCGCGGCGGAGCGCTCATCACCACCAGCGTGAACCCGTCGCCCTGGGGACTTTCCTCAACGATGCGGGCGGCCACTTCCTTCGCCCTCTGGAACCGGCTCTTGTCGGTCGGCGTGTAGGCCATCGAGTAGGAGCCGTCGATCACGATCACGCGGTGGGTCCGCTCGCCCGGCGTGAAGGCAAGCCCGGCCCGCTCGAAGTACGGCTCGGCCACGGCCAGCACCACGAGCACGATCGCCAGCGTCCGCAGGAGCAAGAGGAGCAACTGCTCGATCTGGAGGCGTCGCCGGTTGCGCCGGATGGCGGAGAGCAGGTATTCCATGGCCGCCCAGTGCATTTCACGATAACGGCGCCGACTCCACAGATGGATCAGAATCGGCGCCGCCGCCGCGGCCAGCCAGGGGAGCATCCCCCAACTGGCAAAACCGAAGGCGAAGATGGGCGGAATCGAAGACATCAGTGATTAGTGGCCAGTAGGCAGTAGGAAGTAGGGAGTAGGGAGAGTGCAGAACGTAATAAGGCTGTAGGCAATGGGTATTGGCGGCAACGTCGCTTTCGGGTCGAACGCCCACGGACTGCGTTCCGTGGGATCAGGCGAGCCGGCTCACGATGTCATTGCCTTCCTATTCTCATCAAGATTTCTACAAACTGGCCGTAAGTGCCGCGAAACGCGGCCGCCAAGGTCTCATCGTCAGGCACTTCACCGACATTCGCTTCTAAATCCATGAGCAAGCAGACGTGAGCCAGGTTGTGGTCGACAACAATGGCTTGGTAGTCCCACGTCAAGATTTCCATCGGGTCGTCAGGAATCTCTGAAGAGCGTTCCTTTCCAGCCAACACTGCGGCCACTGAAGCGGCTCAATCATGCCCTCTGCTCACTCCCCACTCTCCACTCCCCACTCTTCACTCCCCACTACCCACGCACTCTCGTCATCCGCGACGAGAGGTAACTCGATAGCGCCATCTCAAGCGACTGGTCGGTTCGCATCTGGACGTAGTCGATCCGGTGCATGCGGCAGCCCTTCTTCAGCCGGCGGACAAACCGGTCGAACTCCTCCAGGTAGGCCGCCCGCAAGGCGCGGGGCTCGACGAGAACCTCGGGCAACTGCTCCATGCCCTTAAACAGGGTGACGCGCTGGAAGCGGAAATCCACTTCGGCCGGGTCGAGCACATGGAGGAGGATCACGTCGTGCCGCCGGTGACGAAAATGCTTCAGGCCGGCCATCATCGAGTCGACGTCGTCGAACAGGTCGCTCAAGATGACCACGATTCCCCGCTTCTTGAACCGCTCGGCCAGATCGTGGAAGATCGGCCCGGTGTCGGTCTTGCGCTCCGGCGCCGACTCCTCCATCACGTGCAAGAGCTGTTTTAAGTGCGAGGGGTTGCTGCTCTCGCGCACCAGCGCCCGAATCTCGCGATCAAAAGTGACCAGGCCCACGCTGTCCTGCTGTTGGAGAACCAGGTACGAGAGTGCGGCCGCCGCGCACCGGGCATACTCCAGCTTCGACATCGGCGCGCCCGCGCTCTGGTAGCGCATGCTCTCGCTAGTGTCCAAAAGCAGGTTGCAGACCTGGTTCGTTTCCTCCTCAAATTGCTTGAGGTAGATCTTGTCGGTGCGTCCGAAGACCTTCCAGTCGACGTAGCGGAGGTCGTCGCCCGGCGCATACTCCCGGTGCTCGGCGAACTCGATGGAGAAGCCCTGGTAGGGACTCCGGTGGACGCCCGAAACGTATCCTTCCACGATCAGCCGGGCGCGCAACTGGAGCCCTTCAAGCCTGGCCAGGATTTTCGGATCTAAATACTGCTGGGAGTTTTCCACTGGATGGCGACTCGTCTAGCGAGGCCCGGGCAGAGTCGATCATCCGGCGGACGATTCCGTCGGGCTTGATCCCCTCGGCCTCGGCGTTGAAGTTGGTGAGAATGCGGTGCCTGAGCACGGGATAGGCCACCGCGTCGATGTCCTCGGTGCCCACGTAGTAGCGCCCGTGGAGCACCGCCCGGGCCTTGGCCCCCAGCACCAGGTACTGGCTCGCCCGGGGGCCGGCCCCCCAACGCACGTACTCGCGCACAAACTCGGGCGCCTCGCCGTGCAGGGGGCGCGTGAGCCGGGCCAGGGAGAGCGCGTATCGGGCAACGTGGTCCGCCACGGGAACCCGGCGCACAATCCGCTGAAGCAAGAGAATCTCCTCGCCGGTGAGCGTCGGCGTGACGGTCGCCGTCACGTCGGCCGTCGTCCGTTTGACGATCTCGAGCTCCTCGTTCTCGTCGGGATAATCGATGTAGGTGTTGAACATGAACCGGTCGAGCTGGGCCTCGGGGAGCGGATACGTCCCCTCCTGCTCGATCGGGTTCTGCGTGGCCATCACGAAGAAAGGCTCGTCGAGCGGGTAGCGCTTGCCGCCGACGGTCAACTGGTGCTCCTGCATCGCCTCCAACAGGGCCGCCTGGGTCTTGGGAGGAGTGCGGTTGATCTCGTCGGCCAGAATCACGTTGGCGAAGATCGGACCCTTGAAAAACCGCAGCTCCCGCGTGCCGGAAAGCTTGTCTTCCTGGATCAGCTCGGTGCCGGTGATGTCGGAGGGCATCAAGTCGGGGGTGAACTGGATGCGGCTGAACTGAAGCGACAAGGCGTCGGCCAGCGTACGGATCATCAGGGTCTTGGCCAGCCCCGGCACGCCTTCCAAGAGGCAGTGCCCCCGGGCGAACATCGTTATCAGCAGCTCTTCGATCACCTTTTGCTGCCCGACGATCACCCGGGCCAACTGCTCGGTGATCAACCGGTAGGCTTCGTTCAGTTTCTGGACGGCCTGAATGTCGTCGTCTTGGGGCATGGGCAGGTTACCAGTTAGTGGGCAGTAGGCAGTAGGCAGTATGGTGCGGGGATCATAACTGGGGCGACACAGCCGCTTGCGGCTTAGCCCGATCCTTCATCCTTCATCCTTCATCCTTCTCTTCATCGTCGGGCCAGCTTTTTCGGGGGTTGATCGGGCGGTCGTGTGTGGACGCCCAGGGCAACGAGTTCATGCCCGGCCGCAATCAGGAGATGTTGCTCGGTGACCAGCAGGTTTCCGCCGGTGGCGTCGCGGCCTTCGAGCGAGATGACCTTCTTCTGTTGCCCAGAGGCCCGGTCGAACACGTGGATCGTGTCGCGTGTCGGCCACAAGACGCAATCTCCGGCCAGGACTCCGCGGCCGTAGCCGGGCGATTCGGGCCCGTCGGGCCAGGAGTATTTCACTTTGCCGGCATCCTCCCCCTTCAGCCCGATCCAGTAGAGCTTCCCGCCGGCGGCGATCAACGAGTCGTCGGAAACACCCAGCAGGTGGACCACGTCGTCGAGGTCGACCCTGGGGTCCGTCTGCCAGAGGATCTGGCCGGTCGCGGCCTCCAGGGCGAAGATCCGCCGGCTGTCGGATGGGGCCACCAGGAGGATTCCGCGGTCGTAGAGGCACGGGTTCAGGTCGCGGCCGCGGTGAGGCGCCGGCCGCACCAAGTCGCCCTGAAGCGCCCGCGGGTAAAGGCTGATCCACTTCACGCGGCCGTCGCGGGCCGAAAGGGCCGCCACCCCCCCGAGATTCGTGTTCAGGTAGATCGTGTTGCGATGGAGCGTGAGCAGGTTGTGGGTGGTTTCATGGAGCATTCCGCGGGCGGGGGTTTCCGCAGCGCAGACGAACCTGCGCCACCGGAGCCGGCCGCTACCGGCCTCGAAGCACGCCACGTGGGCCTGCGGCTGGATGCCGCCTTGGCGCATCGCCACGTAGACGTTCGCCTCGTCCGCCACCGGCGAGCCCTCGAAGGAAAGGTCCCGCTCGGGCGGTTCGGCCTTCCACGTCATTCGACCTTCGGCCTCCAGGTCGAGGCAGACGAGGTATCCGGCGCCGCGGGCGAACTGCGGCTGCCGCGGGCGGCTGGTGACGGCCGATCCCATCCGGGCGTAGAGCTTGCCGCCGAAGACAGTCATCGTGAAGCGGGGTACGCCCAGGCCGTCGGGCGGGTCGTAGAGCGTGAGAGCCTCCTCGTCGAGCGGGTCCCGGTAGATTTCCGGCCCGGCGGCGCCCCATGCCGGCTCGCCCGTGTCGAGATCCAGCGCCAGAATCTCCCTCTGGTTGTTCACCAGCACCAGGTTTCCCACGACCACGGGATGGTAGCTCAATGGCGACCGGGCCTCTTCCGCAACGGGCCGGGGGACCACCCGGCCGCCTCCGAAGCCTCCGATGAAAAGGTTCGCCGCCCTGGTCGGGCGCAACGGGACGCGCCAAGCCACACCCGCCGGATCGATCGCCGCCGGCGCGACCTTGTCGCGAAGCGGGGAACCGGCGAACGTGGGCCAGTCGGCGGTCGCCTCGGGCTTGGGCCAGCCCCCGCTCTCCTCCAATAGCGACGAGAGCGCCTCGACGTAGTTCCCCTCCCGGCCGCCAAGCCGCCCCCGGGCGTCGGCATACGACTGCGCCATAACGGCCAGCTCGTCCCGCGCCCGACTCGAAGACCCCTCCAGGATCGAGGCCAACACCATTCGGGCGCGAACGGCGGCCGGATCGAGCTCCGTGTCGGGCACACAAAGCCACGTGTGCCGAGCGCCGTCGGGCGGTTCGACCGGGATGGTTTTCTCCCAGTAGGATCGGGCCGCCGCACAGTCGGCCGATTCCAACGCGATCTCGCCCAGCGCGTCAAGCGCGTTGTCGCCCCAACTGCTCGCAAACGCCTCGTCGACCACTTTTTCCAGGAGTCGCCGGTCGCGCCGGGCGATTCCCACCTCGCACCATTTTCGGGCCGAAGGATCGACGCGGCTGCGGTAAAGAGCCAGCGCCTCCGGCGGAAGCGCAGACAACTGGAGCTGACAGTAATCGCGCACGCTGATGAAACGCCGCTCGTCCTCCTCCGTCACGCTCAGGAGCTTGCCTCCCGTCTGCTCCATCATTTCCGAAAGCGCCTGGACCGCCTCGTTCCACTGCTGGTCGTCCAGGTATTCCCGGACCCGATCCATAGTCGCGCGCACCGTGTTGTCGGCCCGATCGAGCTGGACGGTCTCCGAGAGCTCGAACCGACTGCCGGGCGCCGGTCCGATGCCCCCGAGAACTCGGCCAAACTGCGCTTCGACGGGCGCCGAAAGCCGGCAGCACGCCAAGACCGCCCCCGCGGCAACGATTGCCCACGCTCGGCGTCGGGATTGGTCGGCAAAGGTCATCCGCGTGATCGCTCCGAACAAGCTGCGCTCTGTCAGGCGTTAATCTGTGGGTGGCACTGGCTGCTTGTCAGCCAGTGTCCGTCTTGGAC
>JBDRTC010000631.1:0-5818 GCA_043824335.1 Planctomycetota bacterium
CTGCTTGTCCTGAACCGCTTTCTTCAGGCCGCTTTCAGGGTCCTCGACGAGGTCCTTCCAGTTCTGGTGCGTGGCATAGACCGACACGGAGGCCATCATCCAGCAAAGGGCCATCACAAAGATGAGCACGATGAAGATCTTCCCGACCAAGTTCATGGGGTGACCTCTCCTCTTGAGCAGACGGCCGCGCAACGGCCCAATGATTCAAATCTGGACTGGATCAGCGAGTTCCGCCTCCAGCGGCTGACGGACCCGAGAAAGCTATGTGATTAGTATAACTTGGCCCGTTTTCCGATGTCAATCATAATGCCCAGGTTCTAGTCAACCGAGGAGGGATAGGAAAACCTCTCGACCCGAATCCCGCCCAAGAGGGTCCCTGGGCAAAAGCGAGACGCGGGAAGATTAGTGGCTTCCAGGAAAGGACTTAGGACGAGAATCCCAGAGCGAAGAGGACACTTCGCTGCCCCCGGCAAATCTCGAATTTTCGAGAAAAAACCTGACATGAGGCCGCCCAGGGAGCCTTCAGTCGAACCCGCAATCCATGCCGAGCCGGGTCTGCAGCTCCTCGAACTGGTGGGCGAACCGCTCGCTCGAAGAATGGA
The DNA here is from genome assembly GCA_043824335.1 of Planctomycetota bacterium. Lineage (GTDB taxonomy): Bacteria > Planctomycetota > Planctomycetia > Pirellulales > Thermoguttaceae > JBDRTC01. The sequence continues at coordinate 603 of JBDRTC010000631.1, forward strand.
CGTGTTCGGCCTCGGTGATGAACCTCATTTCATCGTTGCAGCCGACCGACCGTTGGGCCAGGACTTCCTCGAACTCGCCCAATTGGTTGCCGTAGACGATCAAGAGCTTGTGCTCGTCGAACTGAACCTCCTGCGGAACGCCCGGGTTGAGCACGGCCACTCCCGCGCAGCCGTCGTTCAAGAGCAATTCCTCGTATTCCCAGAGGATGCTCTTGAGGACGGGCATGTCGATGTGTTCCCGATAGAGATCGCGGTGTCCCTGGCGGTCGCGGCTGTGGCTGGTTTCGAGCACGACGTCGACCACGTTCCCCAGCGGGTCCAGCAGATCGAGAAAGGCCTCGAAGAGATCCTCCCTGGAGACCGCGCCCATCAGGACCGGGACCGTCGCGTGGTTTTCCTCGTCGCGGTAGCAGTCGTGGCGGTAGCCCTGGCTGGGAACCACCCGCAGATCATAGGAAGGCCGGACCGCTTCGGTCAGCTCGAAACTGCCGTACCGGGAGACTCCCAGATGGGCCTCCAGCTCCTCCTCGCTGAGCTCTTCAAAGCTGCCGGTCCCGAGCGGAACCGATCCGTCGCGGACAACGTTGCGTAAGAATTTCTTCAGGAAGCCCATCGGCGATCTTTCGTCTGTGGGGGCAAACGGGTCTCAGTGGTGCGGGGACGCCGAACCGTAGTCCGAAGTCCTCTACCAAACAGTACGTCATGCTCGGAGCACGTTTTCTCGGTTCCTTCGACGACTTCGCCGACCGGAACGACCTCGCCGGCCGGAAAAACGGAACAACCGTTTCTCCTGCCATGACTGTTGCCAAGGAACCACCGAAATGTCACCCCCGTGCTGATCAGTTCCCCTTGCCAGGGAGCCCTGGGGCAAGCGGAACTAAGCTAGCATAGCACCTGAAAAACGGGGGCGTGGTGGGGAAAAGGAGAACCGCCGCAAAACTTCTTCCGCAGGGGCAAGACTCTTCAGATCGGGGGAAGTTTGCTCGCGGGAAAGCCGCCGCAAACGGCCGGCTCGCCGGCGACCGGCACGAGCGGTCTCGCCGCGTCGGCCGGAGTATTGCTATACTTTGGAACCGTCCGCCATCGAAGCTCCGTTTTCGTTTTGAGGACCATTGCAGTGAGAGAAGCCTCGGCAGACTATTCCCCGACGTTGCCCCGCGGCTCGGCCCGAGCGGTCGTGGGCCTGCTGGCCGTGCTGGCACTCTTGGCGTTCGGCTGCTCGAAACGCGAGCCCGACAGTGCACCGCCGGCGGCGCCTTCAGACCCCGCTTCAGTCTCAACGCCGGCTACGCCACGCCCCAACGCAACCGGCCAATCCGCAAAGAGTGGAGCACCTCCGGAGGGCGGAACCTGGTACGTCTGCCTGATTGGGGGGAGCAGGGTCGGATACGAGCGGAGCGCCCTCACCGAATTCACCCGCGACGGCCGAAAGCTGCTTCGCGTAGAGCGGCTCAGCCACATGGCCATCAAGCGATCCGGCCAAGAGATCGAGCTCGACGTTCAGTTCACCAGCATCGAGACGCCCGACGGCCGGTTGATCGAGTTCGACGGCGAGCTCTCCCAGGGGCCGATGCCCATGCGCATGGCCGGCCACGTCGCCGGCGATGTGCTCAAAATCGAGACCGCCACGAAGGGCAAGACGGAAACGTCGTCGATCCCCTGGTCGGCGGAGTACGGAGGATTTATGGCCGTCGAGCAGTCGCTCGCTCGTAAGCCCATGCAGCCGGGTGAAAAGCGCACGATCCACGCCCTTCTGCCCGGATTCAACGTGTTGGGCACCACCGAGCTGGTTGCCCGAGGGTACGAGCCGGTGAAACTCCCTACCGGCACCCATGATCTCCTGCGGATCGACACCTCGACGACGTTTCCCACCGGGCCGCCCCTGGCCGGCAGCACCTGGACCGACCGCACGGGCGAAGTGCTCCGGAGCCGGCTCGAAGCGATGGGGATCGAATCGTTTCGAGCCACGCGGGCCGAAGCCCTGGAAGAGACCGGGCCGGTGGAAATCGACCTGGTCCACGACGTCAAGGTCGAGGTCGCCCGGCCGCTCCCGTCGCCCCACCAGACGAAACGCGTTCGCTATCGGGTGTCGCTCAAGGGGGGCGACCCGGCGAGCGTGTTCGTCACCGGGCCGTCGCAAGAGGTCAAGTCGATCGATCCGCACACGGCCGAGGTGACGGTGTTCGCCATCCGGCCCGACAGTTCGGCCGGCAATCCCAATGCCATCGACGACCCGCCCACCGACGACGACCTCAAACCAAACAACCTGATCCAAAGCGACTACCCCGCCATCGTGGCCAAGGCCGGCCAGACTGCCGCCGACGAAAAGGACCCCTGGCCGGCGGCCGTGGCGCTGGAGCGGTGCGCTGCCGACACGATCACCAAATCGGGCTACACCCAGGCCTTTGCCACGGCCGCCGACGTGATCGACTCGGGCGAGGGCGACTGCACCGAGCACGCCGTGCTCCTGGCCGCCCTCTGCCGGGCCCGAAAAATTCCCGCCCGGGTGGCGATCGGGCTGGTCTACATCGACCAGGCCTTCTATTACCACATGTGGACCGAGGTGCACGTCGGGGGGCGGTGGACCCCGCTCGACGCCACGCGGCCCCACGGCGGCACGGGCGCGGCCTATCTAAAAATGGCCGACAGCAACCTCCACGGCGGCTCGGCCCTAAGCAGCTTCCTCCCCGTCCTCGAAGTAATCGGCCGGCTCAAGATCGAGATCGTGGAAGTCCAGTGACGGGAAGAACTCGGGGACTGTCCCGATTTTCCCGCCGGGGACTGTCCCGATTTTCCCGCAGGGAAAATGGGACTGTCCCCCTCGAACCCGGGAAGCCCTTTCTCGGCCGCCCATGACCGATACCCCCTTTTCTTCTCCGGAGATGTGTCCGACCATACCGTCGGCCATGTGCAGGAGCTGATGCCGCAGCCAACCCTGCGGCGTGATACTGCCGCTAGAGAGCCTGAGCAGCGGACTGGGCAAGAGGGGCGGACGATTGCATACATCTCATCGCGGCGAGCCCTTCTCTGGAAACTGGGGCTGTTCGATAAAGGACTTTCGCGGAACCCGGTAGCCGCGGATGAAGGGTTTGCCCGCGGGCGCATCGGCGGTGATGTATTGGACGGCGTAGATATCACCGTCAGGCAGTTCCACCCAGCCGCCGTATCCGCTGTCGGGCTGGGTACTGCTATCTATGTCGATAATGCCCCAACTTTTCGCTGTGGGTTTGTACTCTTTGGCATCGTATGGAATTCTCGACAGGGCCGCTTCGGGAGTTTCGACAAAGAAGCCGAACGCTTCGCCGCGGTTTGCCGGGCCGTTGACGCGGTGCACCACCAGTACTTCGCCGCTGCTGAGAAGGCCGGCGGAGACCCTGCCTACAATACGGTGTTTGCCGGCCGCATACGGACCCTGCCAGGTCATGCCGCCATCGGCAGAGATCATCTTGTACGATCCTCTGGTGTTGGCTATTTCCGAGCGAAGATACATAACCAGCTCACCGCCGGGCATCTCCACGATATCGCCCTCGGCACAGGGGGAATTGGGGTCGTCCAGTACTGGAACCGGGCCGTACCAGGTTTTGGCATTGTCTTTGGAGTAATAAACGACCTGCGACCAGTAATCACCCTTGCAGTGATAGTGTGAGCCGCCGAGAAGTATCGTGCCGTTGCTGAGCTGCTTCATCGTCAGACTTACGGTCAGACAATACGTCTTCTGCGGGCCTGTCCAGGTGCGACCGTTGTCGAGACTGCGATACAGCCATGCCCCGGAGTCACCATTGTTTACCGGGTCGTTGGACCAGTTGTGTGGTGTGTCCGGCGGAGCCAATGGGCCAGAGCCGTTAAAGTCGGAAGCAAGCAGCAGCGAGCCGTCGTTGAGGCGTATTATCCATCGACACATCATAAAACTGCGGCCGGTGGGGCTGGGCAGCGTGTCAATAACAACGGGTTTGCTCCAGGTACGGCCCTGGTCCTCGCTCATGCGCGCCATCGTCCTGGGCAGTGCTCCGCCGCCGTGAGTGTCTGCCTCGGCGTAGCTGCATACCAGGTCGCCGTTGGGAGCGATACAGAGGTACGGCCATGCCTCGTGATGTGTGTCGTCACGGGATACCGTGAATTGCTGAATGTCGCCATCGGCACCCGCTGAAACAGCCGGGCAAGCGCTGACCAATGCCAGGATGCCAAGCAACCATCGATGTCCCATCATGACACTACTCCCTCCAGTTTGTACATGGGAATCCTTACCGTCCAATGGCCCTATTCCTCTTGACCGATATTTCCCATTCGGGTTGAGCCTGAAACCGATCCACCCTCGCAGTGTCGCGATTATAACACGCTGCGCCCCCCCCCGCGTCTATCGCGTAGTGATCTCTTGCCATGTTCTCCGCCGCAGCCACGGCACGAGCTGGGGTCGTTTGGTGACGAATGACCGATGCCCCCGACACCCGCATCGGGTACTCCCCCAACTGCCGCAGACTGTCGTTGCCTGCCGCGCGGCAGTCCTCTGGGCGATGCAAGTTGGCCCAAAACGACGGCCCGTCGCCTGGACCTTGACTCGACGCCCCGCCCTCGCGCCCGCCCGAGAGTTCGTCCAGCTCAGAAGACACAAAACAATGAGTCCTGACCTCTTTTCTCCCCCGTCCCCGTTGACGGTCACAGCCATGCGGCAATTGCATCGGCGACCCTTGGATGAATGAGGTATCCGACGCCGTGATGCGGATTCGATTTGCCCCCACGAACTGCGAGGTTGCAGACACGTTTGTCCGTGATCGAGTTCACGTAGCCCAGCTTCTTCATCGCTTTGAAGTCGCCTGCGACCTTCTGGTCGTGCGAGATGTAGTCGTCCTCGGCGGCGATGTTGAGCCAATCGACGACGTTTGTGGGATAGCGGTCAGCTTGTGCGTGATTTGCTCCTTTCAGATTGTCTTTGACGGTTTCGTCCGCCAGCGGAGAACCGAGCGTGATCCACAAACTAACTTTCCGATTCCACGGTTGACCACGATACTCGCCATAATGCGAGAGCTTCCAAAACACGTCGTAGGAGATCATCGTGCCGAGGCTATGGCCGATCACACAAATGTCTCCCTGCTTCTTCAGCGCCTTGATGATGGCACCAGTGAAGACCGCTCTTATCTCGCTCCCGAACTGGTACGAACGCCAGTATTCACCCATGTCCGGCGCAACTCGTTCGATGATGGATTCACTCAGTCCGAAGA
>JBDRTC010000632.1:0-6079 GCA_043824335.1 Planctomycetota bacterium
CTCGCGGATCTGGTGCGCCTCGTCATCCTTTCGTCCTTCGAGCGTAACCTCGCCCGCGTGAATCGCACGCTCGACCAGCTCGACGGCGTCTCCCCGCTCCGCCTCGCGCAGCGCCGGGAGTGCGGTTCTCAACGCTTCGAGCCGCTGGGCGAGGACCTCACGTTCCCCGTGCTCCTCGGATAGCGCGTCGCCGGAAATGGGAGCCAGGAAGACTGCCACCGCCGCGGCGGCCAGCGAGCGGCGCCAAGAACTTGCCAATACGTTCATCGTTGTCTCTCCTTTAGGGGAGGTTGCCTGGGGATGAGCCCAGGCGGTGGATAGAACAGCTACGATTACCAACGTCACAGGTAGGGTGGCGGCGCCGAACGCGAGGAAGCCACGTCGCGGGGGCCGCCTTCGGGACGAAAGACGCAGCAACCGCTCGACGCGGCGTCCCAGGCCGGATCGAAAGCCGGGCCCCTCGATCGACACCCAGCCGAGCCGCCGCGCGTGCGCCCCGGTGGCAAGCCGCCGGCCCAGTGCGACCAGGCAGGAAGCCAGCACGTCGGGGCCTTCAGGAATTACCAGGCTCGCTTCGTCGGCCGCCGCTTCGCTGGCCGCCCGGAGCCGTCGCCGCGACCACCAGCAGGCCGGGTGCCACCAGAGGGCCGCGCAGGTGGCGTCGGCCACAAGCTGCCACGCCGGGTCCCGGGCCGCCAGATGGGCCAACTCGTGGGCGATCATCGCCTCCTGCTGCCGGCGGTCGAATTCGTCGGCAAACGTACGCGGCAGTGCCAACGTCGGACGCAAACTCCCAAACGCCACCGGCGCGCTCAGCCCGGCCGCTTCGAGCACCGTCACCGGCCGCCGGACTCCCAACCGCCGGGCCAACGCGCCGACGCGCCGGCGAAGGGCCTCGTTGCTCACCACGGCGTGACGCCGCCGGAACAAGAGCAAAACGAACCGGGCCCAGAGCAGTCTGACGGCGAGCAGCGCCGCGCCAAACCCCCAAACCGTGCCCAGCCACCAGCCGTAATCGGAGCGCGGCTCTCGGACGGCGGCGACCGCCGATTCCTCTCCACGCGAAACGGCGGTGATGGGGGAAGGCGACGCCCGCCCGCTGACCTCCACAGTTGCCCGCGGAGGGGGACCCTCGACTTCGATTTCAGCCGCGGCAGGAACCGTCGCACCAAGAGATTGTTCCGTGGCGACGTCGGCCCCGAAATGGGCGGCTTCGGACCACGCAAGACTTGCTCCGGCCGGCGCCGTCCAATCCGTGGTGATCCCCGCGGCAGCGACGGCCGGGAGTTCCTCTCCTCGGACAAGCCTCGCCCGGTCGTCCGCGGTGGCCTCCACGGCTTGGATCGAGTCTTGTTCTTCTTCCGCGGGAACCGCTTGCGCGCCGGGTTTCGGAGGGGGACAGTCCCATTTTCCCTGCGGGAAAATCGGGACAGTCCCCGAGTTATTCTCCGGCCGCCCCTTATCGGCAGGCTCCGTTTCGACGGGCACCGACTCCGTTGTTTGCCGAACCAGCCGCACGAGAGCCGACCCCGTGCCGGTCAGCTCAAGAGCCAACAAAGCGAGCAATCCGATTGTGGCTGCCTGCCAGATGATCCGCTGCCAGACTGCCGCGGCGGTCAGCCGGCCGGCCAGCGCGGCCAAGCCGGCGATCACAACGGCGCCGACCGCCAACACGAGGACCGGTTCCAGCCAAAGCTCGTACCCAGGCGCCAAGTTGCCGTGCATGATCTGTCGAAGCTCCGATCCAATCGCCCGAGATGCCAAACCTCACTTCTTCAATTTGCAGTTTGCATTTTTCAATTTGCAATCTGCAATCTTCAATTCGCCGTTCTCAACCTCCCGGCTCCGTCTTCCTTTCCTGAATCAGCCTCTCCAGGCGCGCAAGCTCCTGTGGGCTGACGTCGCGGGTATGGAGCAGGTGACTGACCGCGTCGGCCAGGCTGCCTTCAAAGAGTCGGTCGACCAGGTCGCCGGCCATGCTTCGGGTGACGTCGTCGGCGCTTACCGTTGCGGTGTAAATGTACCGCCGCCGGTGCTCGCGATGCCCGACCAGCCCACGGCCTTCCATTTTACGCAGCATCGTCGCCACCGTCGTGTATGCCAGCCGACCGCCGTCCAGCTTCTCTTGCACCTGGGCAACAGTGGCGGGACCTGTTCTCCAAAGGACCCTCATGATCCTTAACTGAAGGTCCCCCAAGCGATAAGTCCCCGGGGTCGACATGATCCGCGGCTCCGACAGTAAAAAACTACCACGGTAATACTACCGAGGTAGTTTTCAGTTGTCAAGAGCCTCTTTCCCGATTGCTGAGAAAAAAATCTCCGTGGTGAAGAGGCTTGTGATGCGGCACCGATCTGGTAGGATGCCGGGCGGAGGGGGGCGTTCGCAACCCGTTTTGAGACAACAACTTGCTGCGCACGGTGCAGCCCGGTTGGATTTCAAAGGGAGAGATAATGATCCGCATTGCACTGGCAATTTGGACGTGTCTGACGGCCGCGGCGCTGGGCGCCAGTGCGTCGAGGCAGGAGCTGAGCTTGAACGGCAGGTGGGAGCACCGGCTGGTCGACGATCTTTCGGCGCCGGCGCCGGAAGACGGCTTCACCCCCGTGAGCGTGCCCGGCTATTTAAGCGGCATCGACCACCAGCGCGCCTGGTTTCGACGCAAGTTCACCGTGCCCGCCGACATGCAGGGAATGCGGATCAAGATCCGCTTCGGGGGCGTGAAGTACAATAGCCGCGTTTACGTCAACGGCCGGGAGGTGGGCGGTTCGTTCGGCGGCCATCGCCCGTTCGAGGTCGACGTGACCGAGGCGGTCCGATTCGACGGGCCGAACGACCTGGCTGTCGGCTGCCACGACTGGACTGGGCTGTTCACCCCCGGCAAGGTCGACTTTAAGGCCACGGCCGAATGGCACCGCGTTCGCAGCGCCCCACAGGACAAGATCCTCGCGCCCATCGGCGGTCTATACGGCCTGTACGGGATCTGGGACGACGTCACCCTGCAAGCGCACCCGGCCGTGTACGTGAAGGACCTCTTCATCAAGCCGTCGGTCCGTCGGGGTGAGCTGGTGGTCGACTACACGGTGTCGAACGAGTCGGCGGCCGAGGTGGAGGTGGAACTCCGCGCCACGGTCGAAGACGAGTCGAACGATGCGCTTGACCTCCCGTCGGCCCGCGTTCGGGTGCCCGCGGGGGGAACGGCCACCGCGAGCCTGCGGAAACCGTGGCCCGAAGCGCGCCGGTGGTCGCACGTCGATCCGTACTTGTATCACCTCCGCACCGAGCTTTCCTCGGGCGACGTGCTGCGCACCCGGTTCGGCTTCCGGGAGTTTTGGGTCGAGGGGCCTCACTTCTATCTGAACGGCACGAGGGTCAACCTGCTGGCCACGTCGTGGTGGCCGCCCCACGCGCCCATGACGCGGGAGGAGATCAAAGACCGCTGGGAAGCGGTGAAGCTGTGTGGGTGCGTGGCCTTCCGCACGCACACGCAGCCCTGGCGGAGCGTCCATTACGACGTGGCCGACGAGCTGGGGCTCTTGATGATCGTGGAGGGCGCCGTCTGGAACGACGAGAGCGTCTACCGGATCAACGACCCCGTCTTCTGGCAGAACTACGCCGGGCATCTGGAGGCGATGGTCAATCGCGGGAAAAACCGCGCAACCCGAGGCGTGGCCAAAACTGGTCTTGAGGCGCGGCTTCAACCTGCTATCATCAAAGAGGTTGCGCGGAAGGAAGTGAGCCCGCGAACCACCGAATCGGGCCGTTCAATTTCTCCGTCCGGACCCCGCAGAATCAGCGTAACCAACGTCAGCCAAATGCTTTACGTCGCCCCCTTTTGTTGGACGGGAAATCCGGGACTGGATCACAATTGCAAGTGCTGTGGTACGCAAGACTTACGCCAATCGTCTCCCGGCAACCCTCGTTTTTCCCGGGACCTACCGCATGCGCACTTACCCTGGGGCCCCAATGCAACCAGCCGCTGACCCCAAGGCACCTACCTCAAGACCCGAGGGCAACTGCCCTGTTATCTGACGGTAACTGCCCACCCGTAAGTGACCGGGGTAGAATCCCCATCCCGAGGCAAGGGCGAGGAACAAAAAACGGGGAACAGAAAACGGGACAGGTCCAATATCGGATGTTTGGGTCAGTTTCAGCATTGCCTATTCCGCCAATATCGGACCTGTCCCGTTTTATTCCCCTACTTTTCTTGGAGACCCCTCTTTGCTCTTTCATGGTATCTGAATTCCCCCAATGGAGCCCGAGAATGAGCGATTCACCATTTCCGGCCGGTATCGTCATCCATGCGTTCACTGAAGCCGAGCGGAGCCTCGGTGAGATAATGCACACCGTGCCCTATTGCCGGAAACATGAAGAGGTTTGGTCGCCACGCTTTGGCGAGATGCTCCGTAATCTCTGTTGTCAGCTTGATTCTCTGTGGAGACAGGAAGCCCCGAGCGGTGATAAGTTCCGCAAGAATCTGAATATGAAAGACTACCACAAACACTTCAGCAATGATTTTCAGAAGAGGTTTGTCGTATTCTGGGGGGAACATGGCGGCAGGGTCCTTGCTCCGTTCCGCGAGTGGGAAACCAATAGCGACCTATCATGGTGGACTGCCCATAACGACGTGAAGCATGACAGCGTAACACACCGGGAACGCGGAACATTGAAGAACGTGTGCCTGGCGACGGCGGGACTGTTCGTTGCTATTGTGAAATCCAAGCTCTGTTTAGGCGACTTACTGGCGACCGACTGGTATCTGCCTCAGTTGTCCCATAAAGAGTCTTCTGCCAGTTGGCTTACCTCCGAACAGGCATGGGAAGAGCGTGCTCTTGTGATTGAATCAAAGCAGTTCTCCTATCCGGTAGGAGCGTCCCTTGATATTGAAAACACAGCCTTGATGAGAGGGTCGCCAGTCACGCCAAGCTACCGTTTCCGCGACTGGCTCGGCCGGACAAAAGGGCAACGATTTCGAGACTTGATTTGACGGGATTTCGAACATAAAACGGGACAGGTCCAATATTGGATGTTTGGGTTAGTTTCAGCATTGCCTATTCCTCCAATATCGGACCTGTCCCGTTTTATTACCCCCCACGATCGCGATTATCGGTAAACGTATTGGGCATCGTGTTAACCGTTCCCCAGGATGGCTTTTTCAACCATCGTTTTCGCTTCGTCCAGAAGCCGCCGGGCTTCGCGCCGGGCTTGGATCGACGCTTGGGCCTTCGCCACAATTTCGTCCTGATGGTCGCGCACCACGTCAGGGATGCGAAGGTTCAGCAGTTCGCCTTCGTGGAACCGAGGATGGTTCGATCCATCTTGACACCATTTCAGGACCGTCTGGACATACTGGGATCGCAGATAGACCAGCAAGGCTTCGACGCGGAGCGCCCCTTTCTGTGGCCGAAGAACTATGAACTCGGTTGACCCGACCATCGGAATCGGGCCGGTGTCCAGAACCACCGCAATTTCCTTCAGGTACGACCGCAGGCGGGATACCACCAGATCGCCGGGCTTCAGCTTCTTTTTCGTGCTGGCAATCGTTTCGCGCGTCGCCGTCTCCACGGTTTCGTCAAGGAACGGTTGCAGGGCGTCCGTCAGGTCATAGTTGCGGATTTGCTCCGAAGCCCCCGCTTTGTCTGGTTGCCAAAGCTGACGGACGGATCGGTACTGATCGGACACCGGCTCCCCTGGCATCCTCGACAGGGCGTCCAGGACTGCCTTCTTGGGGGGCTGGTAGTATTCGGCGTCGAAGCGGGCGGCGGCTTGTACGTCGGCGTAGGGCCGCTCGTAGAACAGCCGGGGCGTCAGGTCCAGCTTGTCCAGCCCCAACGCCGCTTCCAGTAACGCTTCCGCCTCGGCACAGGCGTCTTTCGATTCCCGTAAGCGCTGATACGAACGCCGGACTTGGTCTCCGATGTCCGTTTCGGCCCTGGAGGAAAGCCGAGGAACCGGAATTCCCTGCAAGTCAGGAAGATTCAGTCCTGTCTGAATGTGTCCGCGCGGCAATCGACGGAAGTATGCCTGACCGACGGCGCTGTTGAGGTAGGCGCAGAGGTAGAACGGGTCTATCCCCTTCGG
>JBDRTC010000633.1:0-3491 GCA_043824335.1 Planctomycetota bacterium
ATGAATCGCTGGGCTATTATCCGGTTGTCCCTCCGGGACATAAAGTATTCCCGGACAAAGTGCTACGTCGGTGGTCGCGATGAAACTTAGTGCCATTGCTTGTTAGCCAGTGTCCGTCTGGGGCGAGACCCGGCGGGATGCACTGGCTGACAAGCAGCCAGCGCCACCCAAGAATTGAGATGTCACGAGGTATTAGTCCAGCGACAATTCCCGGCCCGATCAGCTCGCCTCGGCGTCGAAGATGCGGTCGAAGCGGCGGCGGGTTTCGTGGGTGTATTTTTCGAAGTCGGTTAGGAGGGCGCCGGCGCTGGGGGAGCGGAGCAGGTGGGCGAGCTTGGCCAGCTCGGTGGGATCGTCGGGGAGCTTATCGCGGGCGGTCGAGTTCGTCAGGCGCAGCCGGCCCTCCAGCGTGCGCAAGAAACGGTAACTTTCGGAGAAGAACTCAAAATCCTCCCGGGCCAGGCAGCCGGCTTCCCGGAGCGACTCCAGCGCGGCGAGCGTGCCGTGGGTGCGGATTTCCGTCAAGCGGCGGCCGTGCTTGAGCTGGAGCATTTGCACCAGAAACTCGACGTCCACGATTCCGCCCGCCCCCCGCTTGAGGTCGTCGCCGGTGGCGGTCTCTTCGAGACGGTGGCGCATGCGGCGGATTTCGTCGGCGTCGCTTCTTTGCCAGGGATGCTCGAACGCCGCCCGGCCGACGGCCGCCTTGGCCTTCTTGGCGAACCGCGGCGAGCCGGTGACCACGCGGCCCTTGGTCAGTGCCTGGCGCTCCCAGAGCCGGCCGTCGCCGGAGTCGAAGTAGCGGGTGAACTGGACGAGCGACGTGGCCAGCGAGCCGCTTTTGCCGGTGGGGCGAAGCCGGGCGTCGATTTCGTAGAGCCGCCCGAGGGCGCTCAGGCGGCTGGTCGTGGTGATGATCCGCTGCGCCCATTGGCTGAAGAAATGCTGGTTGGTGGTGGTTTCCCCCTGCTCGCCGGAGCCGGGGTGGACCGTGTGCCCGTCGACCTCGTAGAGGAAGACGAGGTCCAGGTCGCTGTGGTAGTTCATTTCCCGTCCGCCGAACTTGCCCAGCGCCAGGATGGCCATCTCGGCGGGCTTTCCCGCGCGGCGGCCCGTCTCGACGGTAGGCCGGCCGAAGCGCCGGGCGAGTCGGGCGAACTCATGGTCGGCGATTTGGGCCAGGCAGGTTTGGGCGATGTCGGAGAGCGCCCCGGTGGTGGCCAGGAGGTCTTCCTTGCCCAGGACGTCGCGCACGCCCACGCGGAGCTGCTGGTCGTTCTTGAAGCTGTGCAGGATTGGGTCGAGGTCTTCGGCCCGCCGGCACAGGTCGGCGAGCGTTCGGTCGAGCGACGCCCGATCGGGGAGCTTGTCGAGCACCAGGCTGTCCATCAGTCCGTCGATCATGCCCGGGTGGCTGGTGAGGATTTCGCAGAGATAGGGGCTATAGGCGCAGAGTTCGACGTAGAGCTTGAGCGAGGGGGGGTTGAAGCTGAACAGCTCCCAGAGCACCCGCTTGCCGCCCAGCGAGTCGCTCACCCGGTTCAGGTTCACCAGCGTGGAGTCGGGGTCGGGCGTGGCGGCGATGGCCTCGAGCAGTTTCGGGGCGATGGCGGCCAGAAAATGGCGGCAACGGGGCGTGGAGAGGAAGCGGATCTTCTCCTCGCCCAGGGCCGTCAAGTTGCGGTACGCCGGCTTGACCTCGCGGAACGAATACCTGCCCAACACTTCGGCCACTCGCTCTTCGGGCGGATTGGGGTCGAAGACCAGGTCGACCTCGGCGGCGGTTTGGGCGTCGTCGCTGAAGGCTTCGTGCAGGAGGAAATCGAGGATGCGGCGATTCTCGGCCGTGGTTCGGCGGTAGTCGTCCTGGAAGCCGGCCAGCGCGGTCCGCGCCGGCGCGTCGGCGTAGCTCATCCGCAGGGCGAGCTTCCGCATCTCGCCAATCGCTTTCGGGAGCACGTGGGTTTGCAGGTCGAACAGGATCTGGAGCCGGTGCTCGATTTTCCGCAGGAACTCGTAGTTGCGCTCCAGGAGCGTGCGTTCCTGGTTGCTCAGACACCCGGCCATTTCCAGCCGGGCCATGGCTTCCAGGGTGTTGCCGGTTTGCAGGGCCGGCAGATCGCCGCCGTTGAGAAGCTGGAGGAACTGGATCACGAACTCGACGTCGCGGATGCCGCCGTGGCCCGTCTTGACGTTTCGGGCGTCGCCGCCGTCGTGCTTGGTGCGCTTTTCGATGCGACGCTTCAGCGCCTTGATCTCGCTGATCTCGGCCCGGCTCAGATACCGGCGGTAGATCCACGGCCGAAGCTCGTCGAGGAACTCAAAACCCAGCTCCAGATCGCCGGCGACCGGCCGGGCCTTGATGTACGCCTGCCGCTCCCAGGTCCGGCCGCGCACGTCGTAGTACTGAAGCGCGCTTGCGACGCTCTTGACCATCGGGCCCTGGCCCCCATCGGGCCTGAGCCTGAGATCGACGCGATAGGTGCTACCCAGCTCGGTCGTTTCGGTCAGAAGCCGGACGAACTCCCGGGCGAGGCGGTCGAAGAACTCGGCGTTGGCGGTCGGCCGCGGGGCGTCGGTTCGGCCGTCGACGTCGTAGAGGAGGATCAAGTCGATGTCGCTGGAGTAGTTCAGCTCCACGCCGCCGAGCTTTCCCATGGCCAGCACGACGAACCGCGCGGGCTGCCCGTCCGGACCGAGCGGCGTGCCCCGCTTCGCGCGCGCCGTGCGCCAGGCGACCGCCAGCGCCGCTTCCAGGATCGCGTCGGCGAGATAGGAGATTTGCAGGGTGACCGTCCGCAGGCTCTGCTCCCGCACGATGTCGCCGTAGGCGATCCGGAGCGTTTCCCGGCGCTTGAAGCGCCTGAGCGCCCGAAGCACCGCGCGGTCGTGGTCCAGCACGGCCACCTCGCTCGCCAGATCGTCGACCAACGACTGGCGGGCGAACGGCTTGCCTTCGGTCAGACGCAACAGATCGAAACTCTCCGGATCGGCGACCAGCAGATCGCTCAAGTGCTGGCTGGTGGCGCCGATCTGCAAGAGCGTGGGCAGCGTTTCCGGATCGCGCTCGAACAACGCTGCGACCGAGAGCGGGCTCCGCGAGGCGGCCACGAAGCGGTCGAGGTTGTTCAAGGCCATGTCGGGATCGGCACAGCCGGCCAGGTGCTCGGCAAGCTGGTCGCAGATTGCCGACATCAGGTCCAACGTGATCCCGCCGGTGGCCATCTGCAACAGGTTGCCGTGCGCCCGCCGGATGTCGACCAACCCCAACGACTTAAGCCAATCGGCAGCCGCGGTCGGATCGTCGAGATAATGGCTAAGCAGGGCGGTGTCCATGGGCGAGCAGTAGGCAGTAGGCAGTGGGTAGTCGGGAGTAGGCAGTAGGCAGTAGGCAGTAGGCAGTAGGCAGAGGGCAGTAACGGGTTGGGAAATTGGAGCAGGGGGAACTTCTCTAACGCCCACGGGCTGCGCCCCGTGGGGTACAGCAACCA
>JBDRTC010000634.1:0-10315 GCA_043824335.1 Planctomycetota bacterium
AATGGAGTCTACCTGACCGAGGGCCCCTGGCCGGCCAAGGCCTACTTCGACGCCACGCGGCTGGCGCGGGCCCGCGACGCCAGCTTGTATCTCGACTATGGATTCACGCGGCCGAAAGTCATCAGCCGCGGAGCGTATGAACAACACCCCGGGATCGGCGGCCTCTTCTTCGACGGCGAGCCGACTCCGGCACCGGGCATTTCCCCGGAAGTGATTCCCGTGCCTCTGCCCGAACCGTTGGAGCAAATCCCGGCCGACGAGTTGCCCCCGCAACCCGAACCGCAGGCGCGAAGCGTGCCGCAGAAGAACGGGCCGGAAAGTGCCGAGGTCCGCTTGGGCGAGAAGCCCACGGTGAACGCGGGCGCGGCGAGCACGCCAAGGCGGAACGGGAAGAGGTTCGATCTGGGGTCAAAAGACCTGAGGATTCTCGCGGGAAGCGAGGCCGGCGTCCAGGCAACTCCGGCGGCACAGCCTTCCTCAGTGCGGCCGGTCGCTTATCAAGAAGCGGGATCGGGAACCGAGAGCCCAAAGCCGCGACCCGTCGAGAAGAAATGGACCAGCACCAAGCGATTAGGCGCCCGGCATGAATCTGTCGAGAATCCGTCGACTCCTGAAGCTGATCGGAGTGCTTCAGGCTGGAAGGGGGTACAACGTTGACGCGCTGGCGCAGGCCTGCGACGTCAGCCGGCGAACCATCTTTCGCGACCTCGACGCGTTGCGTCAATCGGGTGTGCCGCTGATCTTCGACGAGGGGCAGCAACGCTACCACATCCCCGGAACCTACTTCCTTCCGCCCACCAACTTCACCCCCGAAGAAGTGCTCGCCCTGATCGTCCTCTGCCACGATCTGGGCGACCGCGCGCAACTCCCTTTCTTCGGCCCGGCTCGAAGCGCCGCTTTGAAGTTGGCCAGCAACCTCCCCGATCGGTTCCGCGAGTTGCTCAGAGCCACGGGCCAGGCAGTGACCGTCAAGATGCCGCCGACCAATCCGCTCGACGGACAGAAACCGCTCTACGACCAGTTGCTCGCCGCCATCTCCGGGCGCCAAAGCGTGCGGATCTGCTACCGCGGTCCCATCGACGGCGAAATCCGCACCCGGCTGCACCCTTACCGCTTGCTCTTCAGCCGCCGGAGCTGGTACGTGATTGGCCGCTCGTCGCTGCACCGCAGCACGCGGACCTTTAACGTCGGGCGAATTCGCGACCTGGAGATGCTCGAGGAGCGGTACCGAATCCCCCGCGGCTTTTCCGTCGACCGATATCTCCGAAACGCCTGGCACATGATCCCCGAGCCGGGCCCCGACCGCCAAGTGGTCGTCCGCTTCAGCCGGTTGGTCGCCCAGAACGTGGCCGAGGTCCGTTGGCACAAAACGCAAACGCTGCACTTCAACGACGACGGTACGCTCGATTTCCACGTAACCGTTTCCGGGCTGCGGGAAATCTCCTGGTGGATCCTGAGCTACGGCGACCAGGCCGAAGTGCTCCGGCCCGCGGAGTTGCGACAGATCGTCGCCGAGTGCGCCGCCAGGATGGTCGAGAAGTACGCCGGCGCGAAGGGCTGAGTGGGATCCATTCGTGGTCGCAGCGTCGGGTCACTCGGTAGCGGATCGGGCATGAATTCAGGTCTACGCGTCGGAATCCCCCGGTGGCGCCAGAGCGCGGTTGCCACCTGCTGTCGCTGCTAGTACACTCGGATCGTTTGGGATTCGTATTTGTGGGGGCAGAACACGGCCTCGGTCCTCTTGTGGGGGGAGCGAACATTGGGCTTTACAGATTGGCTCGAAAGCCTTAAACCATTGGGTGATGTTGCCAGAATTCTGGCCGGCCTCGGCTTGGTTACAGTTTTTCTGGCATACCTGAAGCACACTGCCGAAAGACGTTGCTGGCGAAACTTCAAAGAGAGCGTCCACGACTGGGTGGACCGACTGATCGAGTCCGAGAACCGACATCCGAAGGAGCTAAGGGACGACGAATGGAAAGCGGTGTGCGAACGAATGCTCACCGATGCTAACTTCAGCCCACTGCAGATCAGACAAGTGCTTGACGTGTCAGTCGTCGTCGCGAGGGGAATTGCCGCCGACAAGATCCTCGTTTAGCGCAGCAGTTGCCGGAGTCTTATGAAAGTGTCTGGAAGCACCAAGAAAAAAGATGAGGCGGAACTGGCACGCCACCGAAATCAGAGGCTGCAGGACGCCTTGGCCAGCAAGCGGTCGTGGAGTATCGCCCTTGCCGCGATCCTTGCGGTGATCGCTGCAGTCGCCTGGACAGCCGGTTCTGGAATGGCTGCTTTCTGCCTTCTCGTCGTGTCCCTGATCCTTCTCCTCCGATACTTCGACGCAAACAGTCATTTGCACGAAGTCCGCCGACGATCTTCGAGGTCGCTCGTACCCAATTTCTCCCTGCTGGAAGCCGAGAATCGAGGCGCCGGCTCAGGACAGGCGCCAATGGTTCACGATAGTGATCCCCATCCACTAAAATGAGTCGCTCTCGATCCCAGACCCGGTTCCCCCGGACGGTTGGCGATGTTCCTTTCGATCGATGGCGGCGACGGCACCGGCAAGAGTACGCAGGTGGCCCTCTTGTGCGAGTGGCTGCGGGCAAGCGGCCGGGAGGTGGTTGCGTGCCGGGACCCAGGCAGCACCCCATTGGGGGAGGCTGTTCGGGAGCTCGTGTTGAACCGGAGCGATCTGAGGATCGATCGTCGTAGCGAAATGCTCCTGTACATGGCCGCCCGGGCGCAACTGGTCGAGGAAGTCATCCGACCGGCCCTGGACGAGGGCAGGATCGTCGTATCCGACCGGTATCTGCTGGCCAACGTGGTTTACCAGGGGCATGCGGGTGGTTTGGACGTGGAATCCCTCTGGGAAGTGGGGCGCGTGGCGACCGGAGGCCTGATGCCCGATCTTTCGATCGTCCTGGAGATGCCCCCCGAGGGGGCTGCCTCGCGACTTCAGGGCGAGCTGGACCGGATGGAGCAGCAAGGCGCCGCCTTCCACGCCCGAGTGCACCAAGGCTTCCTCGACGAGGCCGCCCAACGGCCCGAGCGGATCGTCGTTGTCGATGCCGCCCGGTCGATTGAACAGGTTCAGGCTGAGATCCGCTCGACGGTCAACCGCCGGATGAAGTTGGAAGGCAGTACGCAGTAGCATGACTTGGCACGGCATTTACGGACACGACGACGTGGTAGAGCAGTTTCGCCGTGCGCTCGGGCGGCGGCGGCTGGCGAGCAGTTTTTTGTTCGTCGGGCCGGAGGGGATCGGCAAACGCTCCTTTGCACTCAAATTGGCCCAGACGCTCTTGTGTCAGAGATGTCCGGAAGAGGAGATGGACCCCTGTGGGGAGTGTCCGGCTTGCCTCCAAGTGGTGGCGGGGACGCACCCCGATTTGGAGGTTGTCGCCAAGCCCAAAGAGAAGTCGTTCCTCCCGCTGGAGTTGTTTATCGGCGACCCGGACCACCGGATGCAGCGGGGGCTGTGCCGGAACATCGCGTTGAAGCCGTTCATGGGTGGGCGGCGGGTCGCGATCGTCGACGACGCCGACTTCCTCAACGCGGAGGGGGCCAACTGCCTGCTGAAAACGCTCGAGGAGCCCCCCCCCCGCTCCATGCTGATCCTGATCGGCACAAGCCCGGCCCGACAACTGCCCACGATCCGGTCTCGGTGCCAACTGGTCCGCTTCCGGCCGCTGGCGACCGAGGTGGTGGCGGAACTGTTGATTCGGGAGGGCATGGTTGACGACAGGGCCGAAGCGCGGCGTCTGGCGGGCTACAGCGGGGGAAGCCTGGAACGGGCCGCTGATCTTGCCGACCCCGAGTTGTGGACGTTTCGCACGCGCCTTTACGAGTTCCTGGCCCAACCAACGCTTGACAGCCGGAGGCTTTCCCAGGCGGTGGTCGGCTTCGTCGACGAGGCCGGCCGGGAGGCTCCCGCACGCCGCCGGCGCATGCGCCAGATCGTTCGGTTCGCCACCGAGTTCTACCGGCATCTCATCCACGGCCTCGCCGGGGGAGCCCCGCCTGAGGACGCCGGCGTGCGGGGGGCGGTGGAGCGGGCGCTGGCCGACTGGCCGGGAGACGAACTGGCCGCTTGCGCCTGCCTCGACCGCTGCCTGAAGGCCTCGGAACAGATCGACCGCAACGCCAACGCGGCCACCCTGCTGGAGTGCTGGTTGGACGATTTGGCAGGCGCCCAAACCCGCTAACTGGAAAGGTTGCGGGTGTGGTCGTTGGGCCGCTGGGGGCGTTTCTTGCGGCCGAGGGCGGAATTTCCCGAATTGGGGGGGAATTCCCCTGCTACCTGCTTGACTATGTGGGCCAGATACAGATAATTACATGTTCATGTGATGTCGCGTCAGCCCACCTGCTCGGCTCCGTCGTAGCCGCCGTATCCAGTTGTCATGACGTCGTGAAGGTACGGCCCGCCCAGTCCCGCCGCGTTGCGATCGTGGTGTACCAGAGCGGCCTTGTTTTGTCTATCTCGTTGGTTGGAGTAGTGAGTAATGCGGAATGTTTTTGAGGCCATCCTAGAGTGTGGTCACGACGAAGACTTCGTCCCCGTGGAAACGGAGAGCTTTCTACCGACGGACGCACCCGCCGGCTCCCGGCTGAAGCTCGATATCATGGCCGAACGCATCCGGAAGGGGGTCCCCCTTTGGCATGCCGAAGACCGGTGCGACTATAGCGGCCTGACCGGGGCAGTGAAACCCCGCGACTAGCACGTGCCCGCTACGCCATGCCCCGACGAATCGGGCCCTGGCAAGTCCGCGTGGAATCCACCCGGCCGGTGGGCCGATTCGGAGCGTCAGTCCTGTGGGCCTGGCAGCAGCGGCTCGTGCTCGTTGCGCGGAACCAACTCATCGCGCAGCACGAGGACATCGCCGGGCGCTTCGATCCCAAGACGGACCCTGTCACCGGTGACCCGGACGACCGTGACCACGATGGAATCGCCCAGTCTAATCCGTTCTCGTTCGCGTCGAGACAACACGAGCATGGGCCGACCTCCTTGTTCTTAGGGAAGTGTATATATGTACACTTGTTCTTTGGTTTCGCCAACCCCCCTTTCGCGCCGACGGTCCCCCCTGCGGTTCGGCGCGAAGGCGTGCCGAAGTCTGGAAAACCCGGGGTTGGCAGCTTCTTCGCCTTAACGTTGGCGAAGCGATTCCCGCTGCCTGGCCCCGGCCTCCGAACGGCGCTTCACGTGGAGTTGGATCGCGGGGTGAGCACGCGCGATCGCTCCCCACCCGGGCAATTATGCTCGCTACTCAGGCAGCAACGCGCTCGAGGGCCCGGGGTTCAAACGAGTCGAGGCTGGGCGCTTCCAGAAGCTGCGTCTTCAGGAAACGCTCGCCCGTCGGTCCGTAAAACAAAATGCAGTTTCGATCGGTCTCCCAGATCGCGGTGAACTTGACCGCTCTGGGGCCGTGCAAACAAAAAAAGATCCCGCAGGGCGTGCCCGCCCGACGCAGGACCCGTTCGGTCATTTCAAACGCGTCGCTTTGAAGTTGATGATGCTCACAAAGGGTTTCGTTGACGTAATCCCGAAGGACTTCCAAGCTGTAGATCTCGCGAATATTCGTCAGCATCTGACGTGGGATCTCCTGACTGGGCACACAAGCTGCAATGGGTACGAAGCTAGGTGCGGTGAGGGAACGTGGGGCGAGTGCCAACAAAGGAAGCTATCGGCAAATTGAGAGGGAATCCTTCGCCCAGGAATCAGGCATTTTGGGTAGTATACATATTTCAGGCTGAATCTCTCCGGTCGCTACTCCAAGCCAGAAAAGCAGATGGGAAATTCGCCCGCGACCCCCGGCCGGGAAATCTTTTTTCGGCTAAAGCCGTCGTCGCCGCCGGAAGTGACGCCCGCGCGCCCGGCTATGGGCTATCGGGACTGCTCGGCGTAGGCCGAGAAGGCCTCGGCCACTTTGCCATCCTTCTCGTCGCCCTTGTGGAACAAGAACCGGTATCGGAGCGTGAACGACTCCCCGGGCGCCAGCGTGTATGAGCCGTCGTACTCGTCGGAGCCCTTGAAGTTGTGCCACCCAAAGGGGTTCGCGGCAAACAGGCCGTAAGTCCGAACGTGCCAATAGGTTGGGAAGCGGAAGCTATCCGGGTGATTCAGGATCGCCACGCCCACGGTCTGGCCGTCGACCGGGCCGTGATAGTCGACCCAGGCGGCACGTTTTCCCCAAGCCTCTCCGTCGGTTTGACCTTCGCTGTTGACGATGCGCCCCCCCAGCTTGGCGTCGACCTTCATCGTCCCCGCCACCCGAACCCCCATACTACCCTCCTTGGTGTCGCCAAACTTTACCGGGCCACCGGTCGCTTTCACCGTCACGTCGTAATCGATCCGCCGCGTATCGCCATCGACGCCAAACGTGAGGCTCCGCTGGTCTTCGCACACCTTCTCGCCACTGGGACCGATCCAGTCGTTCCGCGTTACGATGACCGCCTGCGGGCCGCTTTCCACCGTAACGTACTCGCGATGCTGGATCGTCTCGATGTGCCAGAAGCTCAGCCCGTTCACGTCGCCGTGGTTGAACCAGAGTGATCGATGGTGCGTGTGGTCTGGGCGTTCCCCGGGCCCCTCTGCCATGGGGTATGTCCGGGTCATCGGCTTGCCGGTCGGACCGATAATCGGCCACAGGATCGGCCCAAGCTTGGGTTTCAGGCCCGTATCGACAAGGTACTCGGTGAACAGTTGACCGTCGATCTTCACGACGACGCCCTTTTCGGAAGGCTCCGCGGTGACTTCAGCGGCGCCGACCCTGGCAAACAGGGCGACCAGAGAAACGACCGGCAACATCGAGATCACAAATCGGCGAGACATCGCGAAAACCTCCGGGTGCAAGGGACAATAACAGGGCGAGTCGCTCCCCCGGCTTCGTTGGGCTCTAGGGCCGTTCGGCCGCGGTCCGGGTGGGTTCGCCTCCCATCATAATCCGGCCGAAACCGGTGTGCCACCCGGGAGTAGTGGCACCAGAGGCCGATCCCAGAGAGCCGGACGGTGTAGGGGTGGGTGCAACCGGTTGAAATGGGCACCGGAGGGCGCGTCGGCGGAGTGGAAGAGGCGAGCGGGTCGGCCGTCGATTCTCAGTTGGCCATTTTCCGCTGGTACTCGTCAAAATCGACCGTCGTGTACATGGCGAGAAACTGGTCGGTCTGGGCCACCCGCTTTCGATCCGACTCGACTAGCTGGCGGATCAAGAGGTGTTCGCTCCGCACCGTAAGACGCTTGGCCAGGAAGCTATCTTTCGGCTGAATCGTCAACTCCACCTCGCGGGGGAACTGCTGGCGCTCGAGCAAAGAGGCGTTGACTTTCATCCGCGCAAACGGCGGTCGGGCCCCGGGATTCAGCACGGTGTTCAGCCGGCAGTACCAATCGGCAAACTCCCGGTATTGCCCCGAGATCTCCTCACTTTCGGTGCCGATGGTTGTCATCCGATAGGTCATCCAAGGACTGGTGAAGTTCAACTCCTGCGTGCTCTCGTCGAACTCCTCCTCGAACTGGGGGTTGGCCAGGAACTGGAGGAACTCGTCCGACTGGCCTTCGGCCCATTCCTTCAGACGCTGGCTGAAATCGACCACCCGCTCGGTCGTCAGCTCGGTCTTGATCCGTCGCGTCAGATCCAAGAGCACGAAACGGCGGTGCCGGGCGTCGAAAACGGTGACTTCGGCCGGGTCGGCGAGGTAGTCGTACACCACGCCTTCGTGGAAAATCGTCGTGCTCTGGATTCGCGGTTCCTTCTCGTCGTCCACAAAAACCTTGTTCTCAATCCGGAAGTCCTCCTCGGCGGCCGCGCCGCCGCAAACGCAAAGGCCGGCGGCAAGAATGGCCGTCAGCATCCCTGGAAGGCCGCGGAAGTGGGCTGGCAGCGTCATGGGATTCCTTCCGTGAATGGCCGGTCCTTGGTCGATGGGAGTCGTATTTGGCCGGCAGGATACCGCAAAGGTCGCCGTCATGTAAACCGCAGAAATCATGTTTGGGTCTGCTGGCCTGCTGGGGGGCGGCCGACCTGGCGAGGGGGCGGGAGCGGTGCGAGCCGGGATGGCACCTGCTAGAATGTGGGGCCGCCAGCGAGAAGAGAGGCCTGGAACGCCCGCTCGGCCAAGCTGCGAAACGGCCGGGTGGCTGGAGGCCACCGCATCTTACTACAAGTCATCAGAAAGGGGACGTCATGCACGTGGTGTGTGTCCATGTTCACGTGAAGTCGGAACATCGGGAGTCCTTTGTGGAAGCGACGCTGGAAAACGCCGGAAACACGATCCAGGAGCCGGGGAACCTGCGGTTCGACGTGATCGAGCAGGCCGATGACCCGAATCGCTTTCTGCTATACGAAGTTTACCGAGACGAGGCGGGGATGAACGCCCATAAGGAGACGGCCCATTACGCCCGGTGGCGCGACGCCGTGGCCCCCTGGATGGAGGAGCCGCGTCGGGGCGTGAAGCACGTCAGCCGGTTTCCGGAATCCGAGGAGCAGTGGAAGGCGGTCAGCTAGATCGACTTCATGCCCACGATCCTCGACTACGCCGGGCTCTCCGTACCCGAGGAAATCCATGGCCGGTCGGTGCGCCCTCTCGTGGAAGGCCGCGACGTGGCGTGGCGCGACCACGCCTTCTGCCAGCGGGCGGGCGCCGGCCGGATGCTCCGCACCGAGCGTTACAAGTTCGTTTACCGCCCCGAACCTCGGATCGTGGCACTCTACGATCTTGAGAACGATCCTTACGAAGACCGCAATCTTGCCGCCGACGCAGCGCACGCGGCGACCGTCCGCCGGATGCACGGCCGTCTGCTGGAGGTCATGGCCCACGACGGCGACCCGATGCACGCCCGGTACACCGGCGACCCGCTGGGCTGAGGGAGTGCCCCGTGCTTTGTGATGGCCGAGGACGATGCGTCGGAGGGTACGTGACGCCGCAAAGGATCGTCGCGAGGTTTTGCAGACGGGTTGGATGAATGAGTCCGGATCGCGCTGCCTATCTCCTGGCACTGCTTGCTGTTACGTTTTCCCGGTCCGATATCCTCGGCCGCCGGGACGGCAGGTAGGCCCAATTCACAAGAACTTTTTCGTGCTGTCAGTAAATGCAACCGGCCGGGTCCACCGCAAAAAAACAGCGATTCAGCTCCGGGCGAAGCTTTCCCCGTCCTTTGGAATGAACGATAATTAACGTGGGGAGAGAATCACACGATGGCGATCACCTGCCCGCGATGCGGCGCGGGCTTCGACGTAACGTTGTTCCAGTTCGGACACCGGGTCCGGTGCGACTGCGGCGCGTGGGTCGGCCTTGCCACGGGCCACCTGCTCTCGAACCCGGCCCGGGGAAAGGAGGTTCGTGAGATGGCGGAAGAAGAAATCGGGAAAGTGACCCACTACTTCGGCCACATCAACGTGGCGGCGATCGAGATCACCAGCGGCACGCTGCGGGTGGGCGACACGATCCACATTAAGGGCCACACCAGTGACTTCACGCAAACGGTCGATTCGATCCAGATCGAAAAGCACTCGGTCGAGGAGGCCGGCGTGGGAGAGGCAGTCGGCATCAAAGTCGCCGAGCACGCCCGAGAGCACGACGTGGTCTTTAAGGTCGCGGATTGAGGCGGCCACCGACAGCAAGACGCTGACCGAAAACCAGGAACTCACCGGCGAAGATCTTGTGCCCGGCTTCTCTTGCCGCGTGGGGGACATCTTCGCGAGCGAGTAGTCCCCGCCGGGTATGCCCTTCACGGGCAAGCTCACCCCGCCGTGTCTTCACGGCGGGGCAGATGGCTGGGCCTCTTGCCAGTAGTCCTTCAGCTTGACGAACTCGTCGAACATGACCTCGGTCATCTCGGGCTTCACGGCCAGGGCCTCGGGGTCGCCGTAGTTGAAAACGATGAGTCCCCCCCCGGGCGTGCTCCAGTGGCGGACCAACTGGCGGGCCTCCTCGCGCACGTCCGCTTCCACGCCACGTGGGAGCGTGGATTGGATGTCGACCGTGGTTAGAAAACACACCTTGCCGCGGAACTCTTCGCCGAACTCCACCAGCCCGTAGGCCTGCGGCTGCTGCATGTTCAGCACGTCGACGCCCAGCTCGATCAGCCGGGGTACGAAGTCGTTGATCCGCCCGCAACTGTGCAGGATCACGTGCCAGCCGTGGCCGTGGATCGCGTCGAAGAGCGTGGCGTAACGCGCGGCGAAGAACTGCTCGAAGACCGGGCGGCTTATGAACGTGCATTGCTGCGTGCCCCAGTCGTCGGTTAGGAAGAGCCCGTCGACCCGATTGCCGAACCGCCGGTAAAGCTCGTCGAACATGGCCAGCTTGAACTCGAGGATCACGTCCA
>JBDRTC010000635.1:0-2483 GCA_043824335.1 Planctomycetota bacterium
CATAATCGTCGTCGACCAGCAAGATGCGCTTTGCCTTGCTTTCCGGTGCAGCCTCTTGGGCCGCGTTCGTGTTTTCCTCGGTCATCGCGTTGGATCCTCCAGGGAGCGGAGCCGCAAGACAGGCCTTCCCGCGTCACCTGCTCGCCGTCTGTCGAGATTGCCAGCCCTTTATGATGAGCGAACCGGGCCGCCTTTTCAAGGTGTCGAACGAACGGGACTTTGAATTTCCGGACACCCTCGGCTAATTTGATTCGACCGAGCCGCTCCGAAGAAGGATGGTCCGTTGGGCGTACTCGGCGGCCAACTGCTGGTGGGTGACCAGGAGCATCGTCCCACCCTCTCGGTGGAACCCCGAGAGGAGGTCCATCACGCCCCTGGAATTTTCCG
Source organism: Planctomycetota bacterium (assembly GCA_043824335.1). Taxonomy (GTDB): domain Bacteria; phylum Planctomycetota; class Planctomycetia; order Pirellulales; family Thermoguttaceae; genus JBDRTC01. The sequence continues at coordinate 388 of JBDRTC010000635.1, forward strand.
GGTCCAGGTTGCCGGTCGGCTCGTCGGCCAGGATCAACTGGGGCCGGTTGACCATCGCCCGGGCGATGGCCACGCGCTGGCACTCTCCGGTGCTGAGCTGCCCGGGACGATGCCTGAGCCGGTGCCCGAGCTGAAAACCTTCCAAAAGTTCCTCCGCCCGGCCCCGGGCGGCCGCCTCGCAACCGGCGGGCGCGGCGGCGAGCACATTTTCGAGCACGTTCAGGTAGGGCAGGAGATGAAACATCTGGAAGACGAACCCGACCCGCTCCGCCCGAAAGCGGGCCCGCTCGGCCGACGACATTCCCGCCAGGTCTTCCCCGGCGACCCTTACGCGGCCCGTGCTCGGCGCGCCCAGCCCGCCCACAACGGTTAACAGCGTCGACTTCCCGCAACCGCTCGGCCCCCGCACGGCGACAAACTCGCCGGCCGCCACGTTCAGGCTCACGCCCGACAGGGCATGGACCGGTCCCTGGGCCGTCAAATACACCTTCGTCACGTCTTCAAGCTGGATCATGGGAGAAGCGCCAGGTTGGTACCGGTTTCTCGATCTCAAAAAAAGTCACTTGGGTGGCAGGATCGTCTGAGCACAAGCAACATGCCGGCGAAAACCACGACCGCCGTGACCACGACCAGGCCGATGCCGAACGTCCACATCTGCCTGCCGGCAAAGGATCCGGACGAGCCGTCCGAGGGCCCCGTGGCCGTTTCGCGTGCATGGGCGGCCACGGGAGGATCGCGATCTTGAGCCGCCACGACATCTGCGGAATGGCCGCCGCCATCCTGCGGCTCTTCCGCAGTCGAGTCTGCCTCCGCGGGCGGATCGCCGTCGTTCGGGGCGACCTGGGCCACGGCTTCCGATTCCGCCGCCGGGGCCGAAGCGCCCATCTCTTCCGGCGAAAACTCCTGGTACGCGAACGGGTCGCCCGTCAGGGTGGGGTCGTTGGCGGCCATCGCGTCAGCCGTGGCCTCCCAGTCCCACTGCATGAGCAGGTCGGCCCCGGGGTTCTGCTCCTTGACAAAGCACGAGCACGCGCTGCCCAGAAACTGGAGTTCTCCAATAAGGTTATCGATGGTAACCCCCTTCCCCACGTAGGGCGGCATCGCCCGGCCGCGCCCGTAGGCGAAAAAGATCATCGGCTGGTCGGCCAACTCCTCCAGATCGGGCTCCATGACAGTCAAGGATTGAATAAGCCACTTTTCGGTCGCGTCGGAGCGGGCAAGCTTCAATAGCTCTACCTTGACCCCGCCCGGCGATGGTGGCTCTTCGACTCTCGGGGCGTCCTCGGCGGGCGCCTCGCCGGCAGTTTGGGCTGGCGGGAGCAATTGGGAAGGATCGGGTTCTGGGAACCCCGACTCAACGGCAATCTCCCCAGACTTGGCCTGGGCAATCAACTCCAGGGCGACCTTCTCCGCCCGCTCGTTCTCCGCCGCATCCGATCCGGGCAGCATGACCAATACGGATGCGTTGCCCTCTTGGAGCAGTTCCCCGAGGCGGGTTCGCGCGGGCGAGGCGACCATGGCCCGAACCGTTTCCGCGTCGAGCCGACCCACGTGAAGCTTGGCTCCCCACGACGTAAACACCAAGTGAACCGGCTCCGCTTTGTCGGCCTCTTCCCCGACGTGCGACCGCCAGGCCTCGACCACCGGTTCCGGCAATCGGTCGAGATCAGCTTCCGCCACGTCGACCGCCTCGAAACGCACGTTCGCCACTGCCGGAGGGGTTTCTGCCAACTCGGCGATCATCTGGTTCAGCTTCGCGTCTTCCTCGGGCGGCTCCCCGCGATGGAAGTAGAAAACGAAATAGGGGGCCGGCGCCCAGTTGTACATCGCATAGCGGTAGACGGGCGTGGTGCAAGCGTAAGCCGGCGAAGTACCTAGCAACACTGCCCCGGCAACGAGCATCATTGCCAGCACGCGGCCCGCCTCACAAGCCCGTGCCCCGGACCGATGCGAACACCTCGTTACGTTTTGCGACATGTTAAAGGCTCCATGGGCCAGTCAATATTCTCTGGAGTCACTCTACCAGTTATACAAACCGGCCGCGGCGAAGGCAAATCGGTCGACCCAGGGGCGACCGATCAATAACTTCCCGATTT
>JBDRTC010000636.1:0-5725 GCA_043824335.1 Planctomycetota bacterium
AAAGCGTCTTCAACCAAGTGAAGGCTTCTTCCGCGAAATGAACCCCTGAGAAAGGCACCGATGATGAAAAGAAGACACCCGTGTTATCTTGCAGTCCTGGCTGTTCTGGCCGTGGCCCACGCGCTTCTCCCCGCCGTGCTCGCCGCGGACGCCTACGAGGTCGAGGTCCGCCCGGACGTAAAAATCCCGATGCGAGACGGCGTCGAGCTGTCGGCCAACGTCTTTCTGCCGAAGGCCGATGGGCGGTTTCCCGTGGTGCTCGTGCGCACGCCGTACGGCAAAGGCGGGACGAACCATCCCGACGGCCGTTTCTACACCTCGCGCGGATACGCCTACGTGAGCCAGGACTGCCGGGGCCGAGGGGCTTCCGAAGGTCATTGGGTTCCCTTCATGAACGAAACCCCCGACGGCAACGACACGCGCGCCTGGGTCGTCAATCAGCCCTGGTCGGGAGGCAACATCGGCACCACGGGCGGATCCTACGTCGGCTTCACGCAATGGATGTCGGCGCCCAATGCCGGCGAGCACTTAAAGGCCATGTTTCCTATCGTTCCGCTGGTGGATCCGCATGGCGACGTGGCCTATGTGGGCGGGGCGTTCCAGCTTTCTCTGCTGATGGGATGGGGCTCCGGCGTGTCGGAAAGCCGCGTCATCCGCGGCTGGAAGACCGAGGACTGGCTCGCCGCCTGCCGGACGCTGCCGCTTTCAGCCTGGGACAAGGCGCTCGACTGCCGAGTGCAGCACTTGCGGGACTGGGTCGCCCATCCGCACTTCGACGACTATTGGGCCCAAGGAAGCGTGCGAAACCGCTGGCAGGACATCTCCGTTCCGATCTACGCCGTCGGCGGCTGGTACGACATCTTCGCCAAGTCGGTGCTCGACCACGTGAACGCCGTCAGAGAGAAGTCTCGCTCCGAGGAGGCACGCCGTCACCAGCACGTGCTCATGGGACCGTGGGCCCACGGGATCGGCAGGGACGGCAAAGTGGGGGATCTGGATTTTGGCCAGGATGCCGTCGTCGACCTGAGGACCGTCCAGGCCGAGTGGTTCGACCACTGGCTCAAGGGCGAAGAGACGGGCGTCGAGAACTGGCCGCCGTTTCGGATCTTCGTAATGGGACGCAACCAATGGCGCGATGAGCAAGAGTGGCCCCTGGAGCGGACTCAGCACACGCCGTACTACTTCCACTCAAACGGCTCGGCCAACACGCTTGCGGGCGACGGAACTCTCAACAAGACCGTCCCCGGCGAGGAGCCCGGCGACGAGTTCGTCTACGACCCGGACGATCCGGTGCCCACCCTCGGTGGATGTAACCTGATGATTTCCCCTGCCGGGCCCCGCGACCAAACCAAGGCCGAAGAGCGAGAGGACGTGCTGGTCTTCACCAGCGACCCGTTGACGCACGACCTGGAAGTGACCGGGCCGGTCAAGGTCGTTCTCTACGCGGCCAGCACCGCCACGGATACGGACTGGACCGCCAAGCTCCTCGACGTCCACCCGGACGGCCGACCCTACAACCTCTGTGACGGCATCATTCGTGCCCGTTACCGGGAATCTGCGGATCAGCCGACGCTGATCGAGCCGGGGAAGACCTATCGGTACGAGATCGACCTCTGGGTCACCAGCAACGTGTTTCTACCCGGCCACAAGATCCGGGTGGAAATTTCCAGCAGCAACTTCCCCCGGTTCGACCGCAATCCGAACACGGGCCATCCGTTCGGCGCGGACGCGGAATTAGAGAAGGCGACGCAAACCGTTTATCACGACGCCGAGCGCACGTCGCACATCGTCTTGCCCGTCATCCCGTGATTGCAGCCAGTGCCACCCAATTGCCAAGTTCTGATATCACAAGGTACTGGCGAGGGTCTCACAGGTTCCATGGCTCGCGCCACGGGGGCCGGGTGAGGAGCTTGTTCGCAGCGTCGCTGTTTTGGAAGCGTTCTTTCTCGGGGTCCCATTGGAGCTTTTCGCCCGTCTGGACGGCAATATAGCCCAACTGACAAAGCGACGTGGCCCGGTGGCCGACCTCGGCGTCTTCCATCGTCTGGCTGCGCGTCTTCACGCAGTCGATGAAATCGCGCTTCTCGTTTTTCAAGGGGAAACGGGTTTCATCGGGACCGATCTTGGATTCGAGAATCGACGCGGGCTCGGCCGTCAGCTTGTCGGGGCCGTAGAGGACGTGAATCCACCCCTCGCTTCCCTCGAAGCGAACGTACGGCTGCTCGCCGGACGGCGGCACGACCGTGTAAAACAGCCGCACCCCGTTGGCGTAGCGGTATTGAACCTTGAATCCCAACAGAACGTTCCAAAGCCCGTCGGCCGGGGGAAAGTCACCCGTGCCTTCCACCTCCACGGGCCCGCTCCGCTCCGTGCCGTTGGCCCACTGGGCCACGTCGGCCAGGTGGTGGCCCCAGTTGACGATCACGCCGTCGCAGTAGTCCTGGTTGGCGTACCAGCCCGGGCGGCCGTAGCTCTTCGGAGGATGGACCCGGTTCTCGGTGTACGGCCGAGAGGGCGCGGGACCCAGCCAGAGGTCGTAGTCCAGGTCCTCGGGCACCGGCATTTCCGGCTGCTGTGGGAGCGGCTCGTTCCAGTTCGGCACGGCCATGCGAATCGTTTGAAGTTGGCCGATCCTCCCGTTAATCACCAGCTCACAGGCCCGGTGGAAGAGGGGGATCGAGCGGAACTCGCTGTCGGTGCGAAACACGCGGCCGTGCTCCCGCACCGTATCGCTCAACAGCCTGCCCGCGGCAATGCACTGGCTCAGCGGCTTCTCACAGCAGATGTCCTTGCCGGCCTTGGCCGCGGCGATGGCCATGGGCACGTGCCAGTGGTCCGGGGAGCTGATCATCACCGCGTCGACGTCCTTGCGGGCGAGCACTTCGCGAAAGTCAGTGTAGCGCGGGCAGGTCTTGAGCGTTTCCACCTCGGGGGCGTCCTTCGCGAACTGCCGGGCGGCGTGCTCGTAGGCCATGTCGAGGCGCCAGCGGTCGACGTCGCACAGCGCCACCACCTCCGAGTCGGGCCAGCGGAGGAAAACCGGAAGGTTCCGGGCCATCGCCTGCCGCCCCAGGGCGATCAGCCCGACCGTCACCCGATTGCTGGGGGCCACCTGGCCGTCCGCTCCAAGGATCGACGACGGCACGATCGCCGGCCCCGCTCCGGCGACCGCGGCCAAGGCCGCCGTGCGCTTCAAGAAACTCCGTCGCCCGATCGATCGTCTCCCGGTCATGGTGAATACTCCCATGGAGAATGGTTGTCAGCGGATCTCAATTAGACCTGAAGCTACGGCCGGCATTCTGAGCGAGCGACGCGCCCGTGTCAAGCACAACCAACGTGGAGTTGAACTTCGGGAATGCCTCGGCCGTGTCACTGGCGCAATTGTTTCAGCGTATGGTCCAGCACCCAGCGGATGAACATGTTTTCCCGGCTGGGATCTTCGGCCGCCTTTTTCATCGCGTCGATGGCAGCCCGGGCCTTCTCGCCGACGCGGTCCAGCGCGTTGGCCGCCTGCAAACCAACCCATCGGCTTTCGTGCCGAAGCGCCTCGGTCAGGACCGCCAAGGCTTCGTCCTCCCGGTCGATGCGGCAAAGGGCCTCGGCCGCGGCGATGCGGACTTCAACCGACGGGTCGTTCAACGCCTTCCGGAGCGCCCCGACCGCCGACTCGTCCCGCGTGGCCGCGTTCGTCAGCCCAATCACCGCCCAGAAGCGCACGGCGGCGTCCCGGTCGTCGAACCGCTCGATCAGCTTGGGCACGGCTTCGGGGCCCTGTCCGGAGAGTTTGGCGGCGCGCAGAATCGGATCGATGGGAAACGTTGCCGCGCCGCGGCGGGCCATCTCGTATTCGGATGAGCCTTTGGCCCGATCTCGCATCTCCTGCTCGGGCAAGAGGCCCAAATCGAGCGTTTGGCGGACCCAGTCGAAGTGGGCCGTTCGCATCTTCGCGAGCGCCTCCTGGTGGTCGGGCGAATCGGCCAGGTTCACCTGCTCGTAGGGATCGGTCTGGATGTCGTAAAGTTCCTCGACGGGTTTCGTCTCTTGCATGAAGAACGCCTGGACGCCCGAGAGCTTCCCCTCCGCTTTGAGCCGGCGCCACTCCTGCATTGTGGCCAGCTTCTCCATGTAGTCGAGCCACGGGGCGAACGGGCGAGAGGGGAAGTAGTTGCGGTGGTATTTGTAGCGGCGGTCGCGGACCGTGCGGTTCATGTCGTAGCGTTCGTCCATCCGGTCGCGGACGCCATAGAGGTACTCGCGAGGCTCGCCCGCCTCGGGCCCCAGAAACGGCACGCCCTGAACGTGCTGGGGAATATCAAGCCCCACGAGGCTGAGCACCGACGGCCCGATGTCGACGAAGCCGACCAGCCGATCGATCGCCGAGCCCGGTTCCGCCGGGGCCAGGTAGCGATATTTTTCGGGAAAGTAGACGACCAGCGGCACGTGGGTGCCGGCGTCGTAGATCCACTGCTTTGCCCGGGGGAGTCCCACGCCGTGGTCGGAAAAGAAGAAGACGATCGTCTCGCCGGCCAGGCCGTCCTCTTCGAGCTGGCGGAGGATGTCGCCGTCCTGGGCGTCCATCTGGGTGATCAGGTCGTGGTATCGGGCCCAGTCGCGGCGGACCAGCGGCGTGTCGGGAAGATACGGCGGCGGGACCGCCCCGTCCGGGTCGTGCTCCAAAGCGTCGTACTCCGCCCGAATCCGGCTTTCGTGGGTGATCGTCAGGTTGAACACGCTGAAGAACGGCTGTCCTGCCTCCCGATTCCGCCAGTGGGCCTTGGCGCCGCCGGGTACGTCCCAAGCGTCGGCCGGCACGGGGAAATTGTAATCGGTCTTCGACTGATTGGTGCAAAAGTACCCAGCCTCCCGGAGATACTCGGGAAAGCACTTCACAAAGCCAGGTAGGGTCGTGGTGCATCGCATGTGGTGCGAGCCGAGCGACGTGGGGTACATTCCCGTGATCAGGCCCGAACGCGACGGCGCACACACGCCCGCGTGCGAGAAGACGTGCGTGTAGCGAACGCCCCGGGCGGCCAGCCCGTCCAGGTTTGGCGTGACCGCGTAGGCGTTGCCGTAGCAGCCCAGGTTGGGGCTCATGTCTTCGCAGGTGATCCAGAGGATGTTCGGACGTTTGCCGGGCGGATCGGCCGATGCGTCCCGTGTCGGTTTTTTCCCGTCGGGTAGTAGATCGTGGACCGTCCGCACGATGAGGTCTTCCGTCTCGGGAGCCAGGCGGGTCGGCTTGTCGAACGTGGGCATCGAGCCGTCGACCTCGTAGCCGCCCTCCTCCATCACGCGCCGCGACGCGATGTAGCACGGCACGTCGTTTGCGTACGCGGTCACCCAAAGGTCGCCGCCCAACTCCTGCTTCAAACGGAGCGCATAGTCGACCACGACTTCTCCGGCGAGGAAAACCATCGCCAGCTCGTCGCCGAAGGTCCACGTCTGGACCGGGTAGGAAAACGAGGTGGGCGGCTCGACGCCGCGGTCGAACCGTTCCAACACGGCCCGGGCGTAGTAGGCCGGCCGGCCCTCTCCGGCGGCCTGCTTCTCCCACTCGGCCCGAGTGGAAAGCTCGTCGAGCGGCAGGTCGATTCGCTCAAGCCGGCACTCCGGGAGCGCTGGCACGGGTCGCAAGGGGCCGGCCAGAAGACGCTCAAGTTCGTCGGCAATCGCCTTGCCGTGCTGGTCGACCGCGGCCTCGTCGAACGGCTTTGGGTTGGCGTCT
>JBDRTC010000637.1:0-2987 GCA_043824335.1 Planctomycetota bacterium
GCTAATGACGCGGTCGCCCCGCACGCCCAGGTAGATGCCGCACCCGACACCGCAATACGGGCAGGTCGTTTTGACTTCGCGCGAGGGCTGCGGCGACTGCTTGGGCCTCAGCGCCCCCACCGGGCAGCGGACCACGCACTCCCCGCACGACTCGCACCGCGACTCGGCCATCGGCTTGCCGGCGAAGGTGCTGATGGTCGTTTCGTATCCCCGAAACCCGAAGTCGATCGCGCCCACGCCCTGGATCTCCGCACACGTGCGAACGCAGATGCCGCAGAGCACGCACTTGTTCGGGTCGAGGTCGAAAAAGGGATTCGAGGTGTCGACCGGGACGGATCTTTCCGGACGCCTCAACCGCTCAAGCCGCGCTTCGTCGATCCCCACGTAGTTGGCGATCCGCTGAAGCTCGCACCGGTCGCTCTTCGTGCAGGCCAGACAATCGGCATGGTGATTGACGATCAACAGCTCGGTGGCAATGCGGCGGACCATGCCGATCTCGGGACTTTCGGTCCGAACCACGAGACCCGGCTCAGCCGGCGCCCGGCACGCGAGCGTCAATCCCCGGCCCTCGATCTCCACCATGCACAACCGGCAGACGCCGGCCGGCTCCAGGTCGGGGTGGTGGCAAAGGTGCGGGATGTAGATCCCGGCCGCAAGCGCGGCGTCCAGCACCGTGGCCTTCGGGTCGGCCGAGATCTCCACGTCATCAATGGTGAGCGGGATCTTATTTCCCATGGCTCTCTTCCTCCGCCTGGACGTGCTCCAATTGCTGTTTGGCGTGGCTGGTCTCCAGGTCGCACCGGAGACACCGCCTGGCTTCTCCAATCGCTGCCTCTTCGGTCAGAGCCAGATCGACCTCGCAGAAACTTCCCATTCTCTGGTCGACGGGCAGGCAGCAGGCGGCCGGTCGGGCCGCCGATTCAATTTCTTCTTCCGTCAGCTCGACGGCCGGCAGGTACCTCGAAGGCCTGATGAGTTCGTATTCCGGCGCCGGAGTATCCCCCCGAACGTATTTGTCAATGATTTCCGCGACGAGCTTTCCACAAGCCATCGCATCGATCACCGTATTGGGACCGGTCACCGCATCGCCGCCCGCGAAAACACCCTCGACGTTGGTCGCCAATGTTTCGGAAGAGACGGTGGGCGTGCCCCATTTCGTTAGCTCGATGCCATGTCCGTCGCCGAGGAAGGAGAGATCGGGGTCTTCGCTGATGGCCACGATGAGCGTGTCCAGCTCGATCACGAACTCGGAGCCTTCGATGGGCACGGGCCTGCGTCGGCCGCTCTTGTCCGGCTCGCCGAGCGCCATTCGGAGGCACTCGACGCCGGTCAGCTTGCCGCCGGAGGAGATGACCTTTGCGGGCGCGACAAGCTGGGCCAGCTCGATCCCCTCCTCCAGCGCGGCCTCGATCTCCTCGGCGAAGGCCGGCATTTCCACGCGGGTGCGGCGGTAGAGGATCGAGACGTGCTCGCACTGTTTCATGCGCACGGCGACCCTGGCGGCGTCGACGGCGGAATTCCCTCCCCCGATGACTCCCACCCGGCGACCGACGTGGACCGGCTTGCCCAAGTTGACGTCCTTGAGAAACATCATGGAGTCGAGCACGCCGTCGGCGTCTTCCCCCTCGATCTGCAGCTTCCGCGACTTGTGCGCCCCGGTGGCGATGAACACGGCGCGGTAGTCGCGGCGAAGCTGCTCGAAGGAGACGTCTTTTCCGATCCGTGTTCCGGTGACGATCTTCACGCCCGCGCTCTTGACGTTCTCGACGTCGGCGGCGAGCCGGTCGCGGGGCAGGCGGTATTCGGGGATGCAGGCGGCCAAGGCTCCGCCGGGGACGTCGAGGGCCTCGAAGACGGTGACGTCGTATCCGCGCCGGGCCAGGTGCCAGCCGGCCATCAGTCCGGCCGGTCCGGAGCCGATGATCGCGATCTTCTCCGCGTTCTCCGCCTTTGGAGAAGACGCCTGCGCCGCGTGTTTGGGTGGGTAAACACCCGACTCGATCGCGCGGTCGACGGCGAACCGCTTCAGCGAGCGGACGGCGATCGGGCTGGCCCATTGCCCGGCCTGGCACTTCGACTCGCACGGATGATGGCATACCCGGGCGCAGACCGACGGCAGGGGATTGTCCTCAAGAATGACGTCCAGCGCCTCCTGGAACCGCCCTTGAGCCATCAGCGAGATGTAGGTCGCGGCCTGCGTATGGATGGGGCAGACGTGCTGGCACGGCGAGGAGATGATCTCCTTGCAGACCACCGCCGGACACCGTTTCTGGTGGATGTGGGCCTCATATTCGTGGCGGAAGTACCGGATCGTGGTGAGCACGGGGTTGGGGGCGGTCTGCCCGAGACCGCAGAGCGAGCTCTTCTTGATCGACTCGGCCAGTTCGACCAACAGTTCGATGTCTCCAGGTCTACCCTTTCCCTTGGTGATGTCGGTCAGGATGTCCAAGAGCTGCTTCGTGCCCAGGCGGCAGGGCACGCACTCGCCGCAGGATTCCTTTTGGGCGAAATCGAGGAAGTAGCGGGCGAAGTCGACCATGCAGGTGTTTTCATCCATCACCACCAGACCGCCCGAACCCATGATCGTGCCGGCCGCCTGGAGGGAGTCGTAGTCGACGGGCGTGTCCAAGAGGCTTTCGGGGATGCAGCCCCCCGAGGGGCCGCCGGTCTGAACGGCCTTGAAGGGCTTGTCGTCCAGCGTGCCGCCGCCGATGTCAAAAACCATTTCCCGCAGCGTCGTTCCCAACGGCACTTCGACCAGGCCGGTCCGTTTCACCTTGCCCACCAGGGCGAAGGTCTTGGTTCCCTTGCTCTTTTCGGTGCCATACTGGGCGAACCACTCGGCCCCGTTCTGGAGGATCTGCGCGACGCAGGCCAGGGTCTCCACGTTGTTGATGATGGTGGGGTTTCCCCAAAGTCCGGAAACGGCGGGGAAAGGCGGTCGCGGGCGAGGCATCCCTCGCTTGCCTTCGATCGAGGCGATCAGC
>JBDRTC010000638.1:0-7026 GCA_043824335.1 Planctomycetota bacterium
GGACTTCGAGGCAATCGGAGATGGCGTCGATCTCATCGGGCACTCGGGCGTTCTTGGCGAGGATGCCAATGGACCGCGGCGGCGGCCACCATCGCCAGCACAAGTGCCATCAAGGCATTGTTCAGCCCGATTTCCAATATCCCATTCATCGTTGACTTCGCTGTTTCCAATAATCTAACGACGGCCCTTTCTGGTTGCCTGGCGGTCAAGTTCTTCAACCAGCTTCCGCAGTGCCTCGTGCTCCTCCGGGGTCAGCCGACTCGGCTTCACTAACTCGGTGAACAGAGACGCCACGGATCCGCTGCAAAGCCCATTGGCGAGCTCTTGCAGCCCCCAACCGATGACCTCATCGCGGCCGATCGTCGCTCGAAAAAGATGGGCCCGACTACTACGGTCCCGGCTCACATAGCCCTTGCGTTCAAGCCGTTCCAGGAGCTTCTGAACGGTCGCGTATTGACCGGCGGTGCCTTCGGGATAGATGGCGCCGGTCAATTGACGAATCGTCGCCGATGCCTCGTCCCAGAGGACATTCAGCACACGGAGCTCTCCCTCGGTGACATCGCGAAACACTCGACCCACAAACCACCTCCTCCTAACTTCTAAGTCAGTCAGTCTTGCTGACATCGAGTCTAGCAGCCTGCCCCGACGAGTCAAGCGCCAACGGGGACTTTTCTCAAGAAACGATTTGGCTACCTCACCAGCCGCCCCGAACGGTATCGCGCAGCCGGGGAAATTGGTGGCATCCTGTCGCAGAAATCATTGTGCTGTCAATACTTACGACACGACAAGTTCTTGGCCCCGCAGGTCCCTACGGGGCTCGTCACAGTGTCGGAGTTCTCGGGAATCCCAAGAATCGACCCCTCGTGAAACACTCCTTCGGGGGGTGTGCCATTGCCGCGGATGACGCCGGAGTCCGCCCCGTGCACCCCTTCTTACGGGTGACAGGCGTGATGGCCTCCGCCATCGTCCAGAAGCCTCTGGCAAAGGCTTCTCAACGCGCCCGATCTAACGAACCATTCTTGAGATGCAGCAGCTGAGGTCTGGAGGCGGCGTCATGCTAGGAGTTTGGAGAATACCCGGAGCCACGACTTGGAGTGGCGTTGACTGACATGTCAAGTGGTGGCCACTACACTACGCCCCAGACGGCGGTTCCCGGTCATCCCGTTTGGGATATCGCCGCAGCCTCCCGCGATTCCCAGTTTTCCCAGACTAACGAACTTTGCTTCCCACGCGCCGGATCCCAAGAACCGCCGTAGAACGATTTTGGAATCCTGGATAAACTACGCCGCCGCTGGGCTCTCCCTGGGAGCGTGGGGGAGGCTCGGCGGGATGCAGGAGGGTGCGCTCGAAGGAGGCTGTCAGATGTCGAACTGCCCGTTCCGCTTTGTTCACTCGGCCGATTTTCATCTCGAGCTGCCGCCGTTCGGGGTGTCGGACGTACCGGACCATCTGCGAGAGCTGTTTCTCGAGTCGGCCTACTTGGCCGCCGAGCGGGTTTTCGAGACGGTCCTGGCGGAGGAGGCCGAGTTTCTGCTCCTTTCAGGCGATCTTTTGGACCCCCGACGGACCGGCCCTCGGGGCTTGCTCTTTCTGGCCGAGCAGTTTGGGCGGCTTGCCGAGCGGGAGATCGCCGTTTACTGGGCGGGCGGCGAGGTTGATCCGCCCGACGCCTGGCCCGCAGCGATCCGTTTGCCGGAGAACGTCTGCGTGTTTCCGCCGGGGCGTTTGGAAGAGCACGTTCACCAGCGCGACGGGACGCCGCTGGCCCGGGTGATGGGAACCAGTCGGGCATCGGGGCGGGGCGTTCGGGCGTCGGAGTTCGCTCCCGATCCGGCCGGCCTGTTTTCGATCGCCGTTGTTCATGGGGCGGCCGAGGCGGAGGCGCTTCAGGCGCGGGGGATCGACTATTGGGCCCTCGGCGGCAGCCACGCCCGGCACACGTTGTTCAGCTCCCCGCACGTGGCCCACTATCCCGGCAGCCCTCAAGGACGCCACCCGGGGGAGCGCGGGCCGCACGGCTGCACGCTGGTGCACGTCGACCCGGAGCGTGGCGCCCGGACTACGCTGGCGCCGACCGACCTCTTGCGGTGGCAAGCGGAGCGGATCGTCGTCGAGGAGTCGACCACCCGCGGCGACCTGGAAAGGCAACTCCACGAGCGCATGCAAACGCTCGTCGAGACCACGCCGGGGATGGACCTCCTGGTCGAGTGGGCCGTGGTCGGCAGCGGCCCGCTTCTGGCCCAGTTGCGGCGGGCAGCGCTGGCCGAAGAGTTGCTCGAAGTGCTGCGCGCCCAGTACGGCTTTGGGCCGCCCGCGGCGTGGAGCCTGTCGCTCGTGGCGGAGCCGACCGCCGTGCTGCCGCCGGAATGGTACGAGCAGCAGACGATCCGCGGCGATTTTCTCCGCGAGCTTCGTCATTTTCAGATGAATCCGTCGGAACCCCTTGACCTGGAACCGTTTTTGCAAGAACTGGCCGACGAGCACTTGGCCGGCACGACCAACCTTCGGTCGGTGCCCGGATGCGCCGCGCAAGTTCCCGATGGCCCAACCCGGGACCGCGTTTTGCGCGAGGCGGCCATGTTGGGCGTCGACCTGTTAAGCGGAGAGGAACCCGAGCCGTGAAAATCACCGCGTTGGAAGTGGACGGCTTTGGCGTATGGAGCGGGCTGAAGCTCGATGGGCTGTCGGAAGGGCTGAACGTCTTTCTCGGGCCGAACGAGGCCGGCAAGACGACGTTGATGCAGTTCGTCCGGTCGGTGCTCTACGGCTTCACAACCGAGCGCCAACACTATCTCCCGCCGCTTAGGGGCGGACGGCCGGGCGGATCCGTCCACGTGGGCGGGCCCAACGGCAGCTTCCAGGTTTGCCGCCACCGAGACCCAGAGAGCGCCGACGACGAGGTCATTCTGGCCGCCAGCGACGGAACCCGGCAGGGCGCCCACCTCCTCAAGGTCCTTTTGTGCAACATCGACGAGGCGATCTTCAACAACGTCTTCGCCATCGGATTGAGGGAACTGCAGGAACTCGGCACGCTCAACGACACGGAAGCCGCCTCCCTGCTCTACAGCCTCAGCGCGGGTCTCGATCGGGTCGCGCTGGTCGACGTGGTCAAGGAGTTGGAAGTCTCGCGGAGCCGTCTCCTGAGCGCCGAGGGCAGCCCTGGGCAAGTGACCGGGCTTATGGCCAAGCGAGAAAAGCTTCGCGCCGAGCTGGAAGAGCTCGACGAGCTGACCCACCGCTACCTTCGCCTGGCCGGTGAACGCAGCCAGCTTGAGCGGGAGACGACGCGCCTGGAGGAGGAGGCCAACGGGCTTCAGCACCAGGCCCGGGTGATCGAGATCGCCGCAAACCTTGGCGATCGCTGGGAGCGTCGCCGGGAGCTGGACGAACAACTGGCCGCTTTGGGGCCCGTGGAAACGTTACCGGACGGGGCCCTGGATCGGCTCGATTCCGCCGAAGAGAGGTTGGAGAAGTGCGGCCAGCAGATGACTCAGTTGAGACACGACTGGGATGAGATCCGCGCCGAGGCGGCCGACCTGAACGTCAACCAGGCCCTTTGGCGATTGGCCCCCCGCATCGAGGTACTCGCCGAACAGGAATCGTGGATCGCGACCCTCCAGAGCCGCACGGCGGAGCTGGAAACGGAAATCACCGACCTCGAGGCCCAGTTGTCGGCCGAGAAAGAGCGCTTCGGGCTGAACGGGGGCGCCGGGAACGAGACGCTTCCGTCGATCTCGGCCGGCTCGCTCCGTGCGCTCCGTCTGCCGGCCCGGGAGCTTCGCCAGTGTCGCGGGCGCCTCCAGGAGGCCCAGCAAGAGATCGACACGGCGCAAAAGACCTCTGAGTCGCTGGCTGCCCAGATCGAGACCGCCCTCTCGGCCCGGGGGGAGCGTAACCTGGCCGAGGCGATCGACCGGATCGGGAGCCTGGTCGGGCAACTTCGCCGCCTGGGCCAGATCGACGAGCGGCTCGATCAAATGGACCGCTACCAGGTCGACCTGGAAGAGCAGAGCCGCGACCTGCTCCAACGGCAAGTGTTGCCGGTGGGTGTGCTAATGGGCTTGGGCGGCGTGTTCATGGTGAGCGTGATGATGATCCTGGCCGGGCTCGCCGGGCTGCTCTTGTCGGAATCGATCACCGGCCCGTTCGGCTGGCCGCTCGCCCTGTTGGGGCTCGCCGGGTTCAGCGCGACGGTTGCCACGAAGTACGTGCTGGAGCGGTCGAATGCCCGGCGGCTCGAAGGCTGCCAGAAGCAGATCGGCATGCTCCGGCTTCAAATCAACGAGGCCAGGCAAGAGCGCGAGACCCTGACCCAACGGCTCTCGATCGACGACACCCCGGTCGCCGGCCGGCTCAAGGCGGCCGAAGGGACACTGGCTAAGCTGGAGGAGCTGGTGCCGCTCGACGCCAGCCGGAAAGCCGCCGAACAGGAAGCCGAGGCCGCCGCGGAACGCGCCCGCCAGGCCCAGGGCGAGTTGGACGCCGCGCTCCGCCGGTGGCGGGAAGCGCTCGGCGCCGTCGGAATGCCCTTGAAACTCTCGCCCAAGCAGGTTCGCAGCCTGGCGACCCGTTGCGACTTCGTCCGCGAACTCCACCACCGTTTGGAGAGTCGGTACGAGGAGTACGAGGGGCGCCGCCGCGAGTTGGAGGCCCTCACCGGCCGGATTGCCCAACTGGCCGCCGACGCCGACCTAACCGTCGAAGGCGACGACCCGATCGAGCAGGTCCGCCTCTTGGCTCGCGACCTTGGCGAGCACGAGGCCCGGCTCAAGCGCCGCGACGTGTTGCGCGGCCAAGCCAAGCAGATCCGGCGGAAGCGGGTGAAGCTTCACGCGGCCGTGCGCCGGCTCAGGTATCGGCGGCAGGAACTCCTCCGCCAGGTCGGGGCCGACGACGAGCACGAGTTCCGCCAACGCGCGGCCGAAATCGCCCGGGCCGAAGGGCTCCGCCGAGAACGGGAATCGCTCGCCAGAGAGATCGACGCCGCCGTCGCCGGACACTGTCCGGAAGACGCTCTCCGCGACCAGCTCGAGGGCAATCGCCGCGAGGGAATCGAACAACGTTACGAGCAGGTGGGAAAACGCCTCGAAGCCGCGCAAACGAAGCTCCAGGAGCGCTTTGAGAAGCGAGGGCGGTTGACCGAACAACTAAATGCCCTGGCCGAAGACCAGCGTCCGGCCGCGAAACGGCTCGAGCTGGCCATGGTGGAACAACGGCTCGAAGAGGCGATCCACCGCTGGCGCGTGCTGGCCGTCGCCAGCCGGGTCCTACGCACTATTCGTACCGGCTACGAGCAAGAGCGGCAGCCGGAAACATTGCAGGAAGCCTCCGGATACCTCGAGCGAATGACCCAGGGCCGCTACGTCCGAGTCTGGACGCCCTTGGACGACGAGGTCCTCCTGGTCGACGACGCCGAGGGGCAATCGCTTCCCGTCGACGTGCTCTCCCGGGGAGGGCGGGAACAGCTCTTTCTTTGCCTCCGGCTGGCGCTGGCACGCTCGCTGGCCCGACGCGGCGCCCAATTGCCCCTGGTCCTCGACGACGTGCTGGTCAACTTCGACGCCGGGCGCGCGAAGGCCGCCGTGTCCGTCCTGCGCGACTTCGCCGCGGCCGGGCACCAAGTGCTCGTGTTCACCTGCCACGAGCACATCTCGAAACTCTTTAAATCGCTCCGCGTGGAAGTGAGCCGGTTGCCCGACATCGCCACACTCGAACGCTCCGCGGCGCCTTCGCCAATACCCGCCACCCGGCGACCCCGCCGGAAGTCTGTGCCCGAAGTGTACCCGCACGAGTTGGTTGCCGAGTCCGTCGATCCGGACGAAGAAAGTCGAATCCCCGAAACGCAGCCCGAGACCGTCCTTCAGCCCGCCTTGATCGACCAGTCTCCCGAGGAACATGGCGAGCCCATGGAAAACTTCGCCCCATGGGAAGAGGCTGAAAACGAGGAACCCGTGAAGCCGTTTGCCGAACAAGAGGAGGAGGAGGTCGGCGACGTGCTTGTTGGCCATCCAGACTACTACGACGATCAGGGCAGCTACGACGATCAGGGGATCGAACTCGGCGAAGAAGCGGCCGCCCTAGACGACGAAGAAGAGGAGGAGGAACTCGACGAAGACGACCACGATGAGGACGAGTACGACGAAGAAGACGACGAAGACGAAGAGGAGGAAGAGGAAGAGGAAGAGGAGTACGACGAGTACGAAGACGACGAAGAAGAGTGCGAAGACGACTACGACGACAATTCCGGCGGGGCGGAAGCCGCCTGAGCCCTCGATAAATCCGCCTACGACGACCCTGCCGAACGGGCCTCCAAGGCCAGACCACCGTTCCCGGCCATCTGCTCGAGCAACGCCTTGTATCGGCCGCGATAGTCCCAGGCGATCCAGCCGAAGAATGCCATCCCACCGAGCGAGCCCGAGAGAGCCAGCAAGGCGAGTGTCAGGGGCAACCACGGTTTCGGCGGTTCCGTTTTCTCCTCGCTCGGCGCGTCCTGCACCCCTGGCGGAGACGCCGTTTCTGGATTCCGTGGGGCCGGTTCTTCTTCCAACTCGACAAACGTGGCCGCCCGCTCGCCGAAATCGGGCACGCGTTTGACGTCGTCGGGCGGGTGGAGCGTCTGCGGCACCTGCGACGACCGCGGCAACTCGGGCTCCAAACTCCCCTCGCGGGGCAACTCCTTCGTGCCCACGGTGATTCGCCAGCTCTGCGCTCCCCTCACATTCGGTGGAATATCGCTGATAAGGTCCTTGCCCCCTTTGAGCATTTCGAGCATGTGGGGCTCGATCTGGATGATGTACTCCATTCCCCCGTCCGGCAGTGGACGCCAGCCAACGTCGGTCGTAATCGCCACGGCCGCCCATAGGAGTAGTGCACTTTGCATCGGACCGGCTCCGGAGGGATCGTCTCGAAGGTTACGCGCCTGGTACCTTACATCACTCGAGTTTGTGGGTGGCACTGGCTGCTTGTCAGCCAGTGTCCGACCCAGGCGGGCCCCAGCGGGATGCACTGGCGACAAGCAGCCAGTGC